>JAWVEW010000526.1:0-6945 GCA_033856495.1 Miltoncostaeaceae bacterium
GGTGACGATCACCTCCTCCTCGAGCTCGCTGCCGCGCACCCGCCGCACCCGCTCCACCTCGAGCGGAGGGTCCGGGCCGTGCCCGGGAACGACCGCGTAGGCGCGGAAGCGCGCAGCATCGGCAGCGATCAGCCCCGCGCCCAGGCGCATCAGCGGCTCGCCGTCGATGCGCACCTGGAGGCGCGAGAGGTGCCGCGTGTCCCCGGCGATGAGCCCGAACGCCCCCGGCCCCACGTCGCCCAGCTCGTCGGAGATGGCGAAGGTGAGGCCCGCGATCGTCGTGATCGTGCCGGGGCCCGCCAGCACGCGCGGATCGAGCGCCCCGATCGGGGGCGGCGAGGCCCGTCGCCGCGAGCTCGTCTTTGCGGGTTGGGTGACGGTGCGGACCTTCTACGAGGCCAGCGCCCGGCCCTGCCCGCCGCCGGGCACCGGCGCGAGGCGCCCGGACCCCCGTCCGACCAGGTACCTTGCCGGCTCGCGGGCCAGCAGCGCGACGATCTGCTCGATGCCGCAGTAGGCGGGCCGCGGGACGGGGATCCAGGGAGGGGCGAGAGGGCCGATGCGCACGGGCTCACCTCCGCGTGTCGGACGTGGCTCGAGAGCGGTTTCCCGCCGCCTCCCCCCGCCAACCCGGCACACCCGAGCAGGCCGGGTGGGCTCGTCCGACGCTACCTGAGCTCGCGGTCGGCGCAGGCGATCTCGAGCAGCGTGCCCGCGTCGACCCCGGGCGCCGCGACCGCGCGGCCCATCCGCACCGCCGCCTCGCGCTCCCCCTTCAGCCGCAGCCTGATGCGCGCGAGCGCCGGCTCGGCCCGGGGGCCGTCGGCGTCGGCCAGCAGCAGCCCCAGCGTCCGCGCCCCGTCGCGCCAGAGCCCGTCGCTGCCGCGAACCGTCCGGCGGACGATGTCCGCCACCCGCGAGAGCACCGCCTCGGCGTCGACGCCGGCCGCCGGCTGCACCTCCATGGCGACCAGCGTGAGCGGCCTCCGGGCAGCCCGCGCGGCGTCGAGCGCATGGGCGACGGAGCGCAGGAAGGCCTCCGGATCGGGAGCTCCCACCACCGGCGGCGTCGGCGCGAAGGGCGCCGGAAGCGGGGGCCGCGCGTCCGCCTGGCGGCGGCGTCGCACTGTCGACATGCATCCATCCTCACACAGCGGCCCCGGCCGTGCCAGGGTCGGCCGGATCCCCTGGCCGACCGCCCGAGGGGGCTTGCCTCCCCCCGGCCGGCTAGGCGGCGCTCGCCGTCCGGTCGGGGGGCTCGCCGTGCCCGTAGTGGCCGGAGGCCTCCGGGTAGCGCGCGAGCACGTCGTCGATCGCCGCCTCCTCGTCCGCGGTCAGCGGCCGCTGCGACAGGCGCATGCTCCGAGCGACCTGCGCGGGTGAGCTGACGCCGACGATGGCGGCGGTCACCTCGGGCCGGCGCAGCACCCAGGCCACGGCGAGCTCCGCCAGGCCGCCCTCCCGCCCGCTCTCGCTCGCGATCGCGGCGAGGTCCCGGGCGGCGGCGAGCCGCTCGGGGAAGCGCTCGTCCTGGAAGAGCTCGCTGGCGCTGCGCCAGTCGCTGGACGCGAAGGCGCGGTCGGCGGTCATCCGCCCACTGAGCAGCCCGTGCGCGAGCGGGCCGTAGGCGAGCACCCCGACCCCGTTGGCCGCGCACCAGGGCAGCTCCGCCTCCTCGATGTCCCGCCGGAGCATGTGGTAGCCGACCTGGAAGGCATCGAGCGGGCTCACCGCCTGGGCCGCCGCCAGGTGCTCGACGGCGTAGTTGGAGACTCCGAAGGCGCGGATCTTGCCCTCCTGGCGCAGCTCCGCCAGGGCGCCGATGGTCTCCTCGGCGTCCACCCCGCGCACCGGCCAGTGGACGTGATAGAGGTCGATCACGTCGATCCCGAGCGCCCGCAGGCTGCGCTCGACCGCCATGCGCAGGTAGTCCCGGCTGGCCTCGCGCCAGATCCGGAAGCTCGGCTCCAGCTCCCACGCGACCCCGCCCTTGGTGGAGATGATCACCTCGTCGCGCCGGCCCCGGATCGCCTCGCCGACCACGCGCTCGGCCCGGCCCTGGCCGTAGATGTCCGCGGTGTCGATCCAGTTGACGCCGGCATCGAGCGCCGCCCGGCAGGCCGCCACCGACTCGGCGTCGTCAGCACCGCCCCAGCGCCCCCCGAACTGCCATGTCCCCAGCCCGATCGTGGTCAGCTCGAGCCCGGACCCGCCCAGTTGCCGCCGCTCCATACCCCTGGCTCCCGTGTCGTCCTGCCGAACGGCCCCGCAGCCTACTTGGGGGTGAGCGCCAGAAGGAGCCCGCCGTCGTCGTCGTAGGCGGGAAAGAAGTCGGCGACCGCCTGCTGTTGCCGATCCAGCCCGTTGGGGCGGAAGGTGCAGTCCACGCCGAGCACCCGGACGCCCCACTCGATGCTCTTGGCGGCGGGGTCCTCGCCCTCCCATCCGCCGAGCCCGAGCTTGTCCATCAGCTCCTCGCCGATCAGGTCGCGCTCGCGGAAGCCGGTGACCTCGAAGCAGGCATGCCCGGCAGCCAGGATGCGCCGCTCCTGGTCGCAGACCACCAGCGCGGTGCGCGGGCTGGGGTAGTAGTCCTCGAGCAGCTCGAAGAGGAACCCGAACCCGCAGCGAGCGCATCCCCGAGGCTGGTGGCGCACGGTCCGCTCGCTGCCGGCCTCCCGATGCGCGCACGCGGGGCAGATGAAGTACGGCATCCGTGGATGATAGCGAGGCGGCCCTGAAGCGAGTCTTGGTGCGGGATCGCGCGCTGCCCGCGGGAGGCCGCGGACGAACGATGGTGCGCGATCGTCAACTCCGCCTTTCGGGAGCCGATACGACCAGCAATGGCCGTCAGGCGTCGCCATCCCTCCCGCCCCCCCGAGACTCGCACAGCGACGCTTTCGCGACGGCGCGGGCTCGTCCTGGTCCTCGCCGCCGCGCTGCCGCTGGCTGTCGCGGCGCCGGCCCACGCGGACCTCTCACCGGACCTCGCCGAGCGCCTGGTGCAGACCGCCGCCGACCAGCGGCTGCCGGTGATCGTGACCCTTGCCGAGCAGGTCGACCCGGCCGCCTACGAGGGCCGGCCGCGGGAGCTGCTGCGGGAGCTGCGCTCGAGCGCCGGCGAGGCCCAGGGCCCGCTGCGGGCTCGCCTGGGCTCCGTCCTCACCGACGCGCACCGCTTCTGGCTCGTCGACGCGATCGCCGGCCAGGCGACCCCGGCCGGCATCGTGGCGCTCGCCTCCAGCCCCGAGGTGGCGTCGGTCTCGCTGGACGACACGGTGCGCGTCGCCGACGCCGCCGCGCAGTCGGCCGGGCAGCCCGAGTGGGGCGTCGCGGACATCCACGCGCCCGAGGTGTGGTCCACCAACGGCATCACCGGCACGGGCGTCCGGGTCGGCAGCATCGACACCGGGGTCTCCGCGGACAACCCGGACCTCGCCGGCAAGGTGGTCGCCTGGCACGACTTCGTGAACAATCGGCCGACGGCCTACGACGACAACGGCCACGGGACCCACACGATCGGGACCATGGTCGGCGGCAGCGTGGGCGGCGAGCCGATCGGCGTGGCGCCCGGCGCGACCGTCGTGGTCGCGAAGGCGCTGGCGGGCGACGGCACCGGCTCCGGCATCACCCTGCTCGCAGCCGCGCAGTGGATGACCGATCCCGACGGCAACCCGGCGACCATCGACTACCCCGCCGTGATCAACAATTCCTGGACCGCCGGCGACGCGAACAATCCCTGGTTCCGCCAGATGGTCCGGACCTGGATCGGCCTGGGCATCGTGCCGGTCTTCGCCGCCGGCAACACCGGCCCCGACCCGGGCTCCGTCGGCAACCCCGGCAGCTACCCGGAGAGCATCGCGGTGGGCGCGCTGATGTCCGACGACACCGTGGCGGCCTTCTCCGCCCGGGGCCCGGTGGTGTGGATGGACCCCGACGGCAACGGCCCGCCCTCGGGGACCGCGCTCGTCAAGCCGGACCTCGTCGCCCCGGGCTGGGACATCGTGTCCACCGTCGCCGGCGGCTTCGGCTCCGAGTCCGGCACCTCGATGGCCTCCCCGCACGTGGCGGGCGTCGTGGCGCTCGTGAAGCAGGCAAACCCCGGCCTGCCCGCCGCCGCGATCGAGGGCATCCTGCGCAGCACGGCCGCCGACCTCGGCCCCGCCGGGCCGGACGCGGACTACGGCTACGGCAAGGTCGACGCCAGCGCCGCGGTCGCCGCCGCCCTCCAGTCCGCCGGCGCTCCGGACACGGCCATCGTGGCCGCGCCGCCGCCGCTGACCAGGATCGGGACGGTGACGTACCAGGTGTCGCTGGCCGGAGCCGACCAGGTCAGGTACCGGGTCGACGGCGGGACATGGAGCGTCCCGGGGCCGGGGCCCGCCGTCACGCTCGACCTGCCGCCGGGCAAGCACACGGTCGAGATGCAGGCGATCGCCCCGACCGGGGCGCCCGATCCGAGCCCGGCCGTCAGCCAGGTCACCGTCGACCTCACCGCGCCGACGGTCGCCTTCAGCTGGAGCCGCGACGGCTCGTTCATGGTCCTCAAGGCGACGGCCCGTGACGACCTCGCCGGCATCGAGCCGACCTCCTACAGCTGGGTCTTCGGCGACGGGTCGGCCGGCGCCGGGGCCCGGGTGCGCCACGACTTCGCCGGCAGGAAGGCGCACCGGGTGCGCGTGAGCGTCTCCGACCTGGTCGGGAACCTCGGGAGCTTCACCGCGACCGTGCCGGGCACCGCAACCGTCGCCGACAGCCTGCGGCGGCGGACGCCACTGCGGAGCGTCAGCCTCAGCGCCTCGGCGCCGAACGGCGACTGGCGGCTGGTGGTGACGGGGCGGCTCGTGAAGGGCGCGCGGGTTCGCGCCCAGGTGGTCCCGGCCGCCGGCGTCCAGATCCAGACGGCCGCGATGCCGGTCGGGCGCCTGAGCCGCGCAGCCGCCGGCGCCTTCCGGCTCGTCGTGCCGGTGCCCGCGCTGTTCCCGGGTCGCTACAACGTCATGGTGAACGCCGAGACCGCCTCGGGGCTGCCGATCGGCCGCCCGGTGGCCCGGGCCTTCAAGGTCACCTGACCGCGGTCCCCGGGGCCTCGGCCTCCGCGGCCTCGGCCGCCCCGGGGCGGCGCTCGATGCCGGCGATCCGGTAGGCGTCCGCCTCGTCGAGCGTCTCGCGCTCGAGCAGCGCCCGCGCCAGCGCCTCCAGCTTGTCGCGATTCTCGCGCAGCGTCCCCAGGGCCTCCGCGTAGCACTCCTCGATGATGCGCCGCACCTCCGCGTCCACCATCTGGCGCGTCTCCTCCGAGACGGTGTCGACGCCGGGCAGCAGCGGACCGTCGCCGGGCCGCGGCAGCACCGCGACCGGCCCGATCGCGTCCGACATCCCCCAGCGGCCCACCATCTGCCGCGCGATGGCGGTGACCTGCTCGAGGTCCGACTCGGCGCCGGTCGTGACGTCGTTGTAGACGAGCTCCTCGGCGGCCCGGCCCCCCAGCGCGCCGGCGATGCGCCCTCGCAGGTAGCTGACGTCGTAGCCGTAGCGGTCCGACTCGGGGCTCTGGAAGGTGACGCCCAGCGCCCGCCCGCGCGGGATGATCGAGACCTTGCGGACGGGATCCGCGCCGGGCTGGATCATCCCGAGCAGGGCGTGCCCGGACTCGTGGTAGGCGGTGCGCTCGCGCTCGGCCGGTGAGATGACGATGCGCCGCTCCGCGCCGAGCACGATGCGCTCGAGGGCGTCGGCGAAGTCCGCCCGCGTCACGCGGTCGTGGCCGCGCCGGGCTGCGGTCAGCGCCGCCTCGTTGATGAGGTTCCTGAGGTCGGCGCCGACCATTCCCGGCGTCGAGGCGGCCAGCTCGTTGAGATCGATGTCGTCGGCGAGCGGCACGCCGCGGACGTGGACGGCGAGGATCTCGGCTCGGCCCTTCTGGTCGGGCGGGTTGACGGTGACCCTCCGATCGAAGCGGCCCGGCCGCAGGAGCGCCGAGTCGAGGATCTCGGGACGGTTGGTGGCCGCCAGCACGATCACCCCCTCCGTGCCGCTGAAGCCGTCCATCTCGGTCAGGATCTGGTTGAGCGTCTGCTCGCGCTCGTCGTGGCCGCCGAACGAGCCCGCGCCGCCGCGGGCGCGGCCGATCGCGTCCAGCTCGTCGATGAAGATGATCGCGGGGGCGTCCTTCTTGGCCTGCGCGAACAGGTCGCGCACCCGGCTGGCGCCCACGCCGACCACCATCTCGACGAACTCGGACGCCGAGAGGGAGTAGAAGGGCACGTTCGCCTCGCCCGCCACCGCACGCGCGAGGAGCGTCTTGCCGGTGCCGGGCGGCCCGGACAGCAGGACGCCCTTCGGGATCGACGCTCCCAGCCGCCGGTAGCGGTCCGGGTTCTTGAGGAAGTCCACGATCTCGACGAGTTCCTCCTCGGCCTCGTCGATGCCCGCGACGTCGTCGAAGGTGATCCGCTGGGCGGAGGCGTCGTAGCGGCGCGCCCGGGAGCGGCCGAGGCCGCTCAGGCCGCCGCCGCCGCCGGCCATCCGCCGGTAGATCAGCACGAACAGCCCCACCAGCAGCAGCGTGGGCCCGAAGCCCACGAGCAGCGTCGCCCAGAAGGAGATGCCGGTGTCGAGGGGCTTGGCGTTGAGGACGACCTTCTTCTCCTCCAGCAGGGGCAGGAGGTCGTCGTCGCCGAGCGCCGGACGGGTGGTCGCGAAGTCGACGCGCGCCGCCCCCTTGCCCGGCGGGTACTGGACCGGCGTGCGGAACCGGCCCTGGATCGCGTCGCCCTTGGAGGTGACCTCGATCACGTTCCCGGCCTGCACCTGCTCGCGGAAGGAGCTGTAGGGGACCTGCACCCGGTCGGTCTCGTTGGAGACGAGCCGGACGATCAGGAAGTTGAGGGCCAGCAGCCCGACCAGGACCACCAGCCAGCGGCTCCACGCCGGCGGCCGGCG
>JAWVEW010000527.1:0-3939 GCA_033856495.1 Miltoncostaeaceae bacterium
CGGCGCGGGCCCGCGCCCGCTCCATGACGGTCCGCCCGGGCGGGTTCCCGCGTTCTTCGTCCCAGCGATCCATTGCGGCGTTCGAAAGCAGCAGCTTGCCGGCCCGGTCGACGAGGCTGATGGCCGCCGGCACGCCCTCGATCACGACGCGGATCACGCTCGCCTGGCGCCGGAGCTCCTCCTCGGCGCGCTTTCGCTCGCTGAAGTCGGCGAGCGTGCCGAGATAGCCGGTGATGGCCCCGGCCTCGTCACGCAGCGCAACCGCGCGACCGGCAACCCATGAGACGCCACCATCGGAGGACAGGCAGCGGAACTCGGCGACGAACTCGCCGCCCTCCGCCACCCGCTCGCGCCAGCGCTCGAGCACACCCTGTCGATCGTCCGGGTGCACGGCGCCGGTCCAGGCGCGGCCAGCGGCCTGCGCCATGGAGAGTCCAGTCAGCTCGGACCACCGCTCGTTGACGAAGCGGCACTCCCCGCCCGGCGCCACCTCGAAGATGCCGACCGGCGCGTGCGTGGCGAGCGCGCGGAAGCGGCGCTCGCTGGTGCGCAGCGCCTCGCGGGCCTCCGCGCTGGCGATGGCGACCGCCACGAGCTCGGCCATCTGCGCCAGCACCGCCTGGACCGTCGCCGGGACCTCGTCAGGGTCGCACCAGACCACGACCGCGCCCCAGGGGCCGCCGCCCGTCCGCACCGGCACCACGAGGGCGCGCCCGAGCGGCGCGAGGACGCCCGCTGCCCCTCCGGAGACGCGTTTGCGAGCCGCCGCCGCCGACTCTCCGGCGACGCCAACGACGTCGGCCCGCTCGCCCGCACCGCGCACCACCAGCCCGCACTCGGCGCCGCAGAGGCTGGACGCCTCGGCGGCGACGACGGCGAACAGCTCATCCGCAGCGGCGCCGGCGGCGACCGCGGCCACCTCGGTGGCAACGCGGCGAAGCGCCTCCTGCTGACGGGCGCGGATGCGGTTCTCGTCAAGGGCCGCAAGCGCCTCGGCGCGCAGGCGCGCGTTCGCCAACGCGAGCGCCGTCAGGGCCGCGAGCCCGCGGGCCGCCTCCCGCTCCGCGGAGCCGATCAGACGGGGGGCCGAGTAGGTGCAGAAGAGGGTGCCGAGGAGGGCGGGCCGTCCGTCCTCGCCCAGCACGGACGGATGCTCGACGCGGATCCCCAGGAAGGCGCCGGCGCGGAGCCGGGCCACGAGCGCCTCCGGCAGGTTCGTATCGCTGGCGACGTCCTCGACCACGACGAGCGGGTCCGCCTGGGCGAGCTGATGGCGCCAGATCGGGACTTCGGCCGGGCCCATGCCCACCGTGCGCTCCAGGAACGCCCGTGCCCGCGGATCGGTCTCCGTCGTGTAGACCGACGAGACGACCCGATCGTCCGAGATCACGTAGCAGGTCGCCCGGGCGGCGCCGAGCGCTGCGCGAGCGCTCTCCGCCACGGCCTGCAGGGTATCGCTGACGTCGAAGGAGCCCAGGAGCCGCAGGGCGGTCGCGCCGGCGGCCTGCTCGCGGCTGCGTACCTCGGTCGTGTCGGCTGCGATCATGTTCCTGTCCATCACCGTTCGGATCGGCAGCGACCCGGTTTCCTGCATCCCTCAAGAGGGTCATGGCTCATCACCATCGGTGAGACACAGGCGGCTCGTGCAGCCGGGCGACTGCGCGAGGAGCGAACGATTCGCGAGGACGCCGTCCGGGGCTTGACCTGCGGGCCGAACAGGACGTGAATTGCAGGCGACGACCGGGATGGCGGGGAGGCGCGATGAGCACTGCGACGCGAACCAGCTTCCGGATGACCGGCGAGGAGCTGGGCAGCTGCAACTGTGCGTGGGGCTGCCCCTGCCAGTTCAACGCGCACCCGACGAACGGGTTCTGCGAGGCGCTGGTGGTGTGCGACATCCGCGAGGGCCACTTCGGCGACGTCTCACTCGACGGTGTGCGCTTCGCGGTGCTGCTGCACTTCCCGGGCGCCCTCCACGAGGGCAACGGCTCGCTGCAACGGGTCGTCGACGAGCGCGCCACGCAGGAGCAGCGGGAGGCGATCGAGGAGATCGCCAGCGGCGCCCATGGCGGCGCCCTGTTCGAGATCTTCGCGGCGATCGCCCCCGACGTGCGGGAGACGCTCTACCTGCCGATCGTGATCGAGTCCGACCGCGAGCGACGGACGGGCGCCGTCCGCATCCCCGGAATCGGCGAGAGCCGCGCGGAGCCGATCCGCAACCCGGTCACCGGGGAGGAGCACCGGGCCCGGATCGTGCTGCCGGGCGGCTTCGAATACACGGAGGCCGAGGTCGGCAACACGGTCCGGGTCAGCGTCACGTCGGACGCCCCGCTCGCCTTCACCCACGAGAACACCTACGCCCAGTTCAACGCCTTCGACTGGGGCAACGACTGACGCTGGCGGGGTCCTAGATTCCACCAAGCCCTGGCCGCCGGCTTCACCTTCGTCGTCCAGCGGCAGCAGCCGGGGACAGGCTCCTGGCGGACGACCGATGGCGGCGCTTTCGGTGAGCGACGAGCAGCGCCGGACGCTCGAGAGCTGGACGCGCCGGACAACCAGCGCCCATGGGCTCGCCCAGCGGGCGCGGATGGTGCTCTTGTGCGCCGAGGGCCAGAGCAACGAGGCGGTCGCGCGCCGGGTGGGGGTCACCGGCCAGACGGTCGGCAAGTGGCGCCGTCGTTTTGTCGAGCGCGGCATGGCGGGGCTTCTGGACGAGCCGCGCCCGGGGGCGCCGCGGCGCATCGGCGACGACCAGGTGGAGGCGGTGATCATCAAGACGCTCGAGGAGAACCCGGCCGACGCCACCCACTGGTCGACGCGCTCGATGGCAAGCGCCACCGGGCTCTCGCACGCGAGTTCATCGAGAAGGTGCACGATGTGGTCGGGCTCTACCTCGATCCGCCCGAGCGGGCGCTGGTCCTCTGCGTGGACGAGAAGAGCCAGATCCAGGCGCAGGGTCGCACCCAGCCGATCCTGCCGCTTCTGCCCGGCACGCCCGAGCGGCGCACCCACGACGACAACCGCTACGGCACCACCAGCCTGTTCGCGGCGCTCGACGTCGCCTCGGGGCGGGTCTACGAGCAGCTGCACTCCCGCCATCGCGCCGCAGAGTTCCTCAAGTTCCTGCGCCACCTGGAGCGCGAGGTGCCGGACGGGCTCGGCGTGCACCTGGTGCTCGACAACGACGCCACCCACAAGACGCCGGCGGTCAAGCGCTGGCTGGCGCGCCACCCGCGCTTTGAGCTCCACTTCACCCCGACCAACGCCTCCTGGCTCAACCTGGTCGAGCGCTGGTTCGCGGAGCTCACGACCAAGTGGCTGCGCCGCGGCACGCATCGCTCGGCCAAGGAGCTCGAGGCCGACTAGGGTAGGAGCCGGTGCGAGACAACCGGTCGATCCCGTCGGCGACCGTCATCCCGGTCCTGATCTATCCGGACGTGCGCGAGGCGGTCGCCTGGCTGAGCGCGGCGTTCGGATTCGTCGAGCGAGTCCAGATCGGCGCGA
This sequence comes from Miltoncostaeaceae bacterium, assembly GCA_033856495.1. GTDB lineage: Bacteria > Actinomycetota > Thermoleophilia > Miltoncostaeales > Miltoncostaeaceae > JAWVEW01. The sequence goes on from JAWVEW010000527.1 coordinate 3,505, forward strand.
ACCATCGCTCGCAGATGAGCGTCGGCGACGGCGGCGCGCTCATCATCGGCGACGTACGCCACGACCGCGTGCCACCACGGTCGGGCGAGTCGACGCACTCGGTGATGGTGCGCATCGAGGATGTGAACGGCCACTGCGCACGCGCCCGCGCGCACGGGGCCACGATCCTCATGGAGCCGACCGACTTCGAATACGGCGAGCGCCAGTACACGGCCGCTGATCCTGCAGGTCATCAGTGGACGTTCTCCGAGACGCTCAGAGACGTCCATCCCGACTCGTGGGGTGGCACGCTGAAGGTGCCGTCGTAGCCTCTACCGAGCAAGCGGTTCTGAAGCTCGCTACGCGCACAGGTGGGCCAAGAACCCGATGGATGAGTGCTCGATCGCCGTCCACCTCCTTCTCCTCGCTGGTGGGCCAACCACCAACGTGGCCGGT
>JAWVEW010000528.1:0-4614 GCA_033856495.1 Miltoncostaeaceae bacterium
CCGGCCGGGGCGGCACCCCGGGCGGCTGGTAGGTCACCATCCCGGTCTCGGTCAGGCCGTAGCCCTCGATGAAGCGGATGCCGAAGCGCTCCTCGAACGGCTCGTAGATGTCCTTCGGCGCCGGCATAGCCATGATCCGGCTCACCGTGTGCGCGCGGTCGAAGGGCCCCTGAGGCGTGTTCCAGATGAAGTAGTTCATGGCGCTGACCGTGTTCAGCACCGTCGCGCCGGCGTCCACCACCTGGCTCCAGAAGCGGCTCGACGAGTAGCGCTCGGCGAAGACGATGCGCGCGCCGGCCACCATCGCCGGGTACGCGGCCAGCACCTGGGCGTTGGAGTGGAAGAGCGGCAGGCACGAGAACGCCGTGTCCTCGGCCGTCACCCCGCAGACCTCGACGTAGGTGCGGGCCGAGAAGTAGTCCGACGCGTGCTGCTTGATCACGCCCTTGCTGCGGCCCGTCGTGCCGGAGGTGAACATGATGCGGGCGTCGTCGGTCCAGCTCACGTCGACGTCGGGCTCGCCGTCGCCGGCCTCCCAGAGCGCCTCGACGGGCTCCCAGGCGACGGCCGGGTCGGGGCCGCTCGGCGTGCCGGAGGACCACACCAGCACGCGCTCCAGGTGCGGCAGCTCGCCGGCGATGGCCGCCAGCCGGTCGAGGTAGCTGTCGGCGATCACGAGGAACCGGGCCTGCGGCAGGTTCAGCGCCCAGGCGAGGAAGTCGCCCACGTAGGCGGTGTTGATGGGGCTCTGCACGGCGCCGGCCTTGAGGATCCCGAACCAGATCGGCAGGTGGTCCTCGCCGTTCGGCAGGAGCGTCGAGACGCACTCGCCGCGCCCGACCCCGCGCGCCTGGAGGGCGTTCGCGACCCGGTTGGCCCGGGCGTTGACCTCGCCGTAGCTCCGCCAGGGGCCGTCTTCGTAGCGGAGGTAGGGCCGGTCCGGATCGGCCTCCGCGCGTGCCCGCAGGATCCGCGGCAGGACCCAGCCCGTGGGGTCCTCGCGCCGGTACCAGTCGCTCCACTCGGCCATGGGGCCGCTAGTAGAGCACACGGGGCGCGCGCCATCCGGGCGCGCCGGATCCAGGGTTGCGCCGGAGCCGGCCGCGGCCGATGGAACGGGGTGATCCGGGTACGCTGACGGCCCATGACGACCCCGAATCACCGCGGTCTGCCGCCGTTGGGCGTGTGGTACGCTCTGCCGGCCCGTCCCCGCAGCAAAGGGTTCCGCCGTTGGCAACCGGTCAGCGCGTCGCCGTCACACTGGCTTGCCAGGAGTGCAAGCGCCGCAATTACCAGAGCGAGAAGAGCAAGCGGAACACCCCGGACCGCATCGAGCTGCGGAAGTACTGCCGATGGTGCGGGCGCCACACGGCGCACAAGGAAACGCGGTAGCGTCCGGCGCCGGGGCGCCGTCTTCGCCCAGCGGAGGGTCGTAGCTCAACTGGTAGAGCACCGGTCTCCAAAACCGGGGGTTGGGGGTTCGAGCCCCTCCGGCCCTGTCGCCCCCTCACCTCTCATCTGACACATGGCACGAATCCGACCCGGCAAGTCACAGACCTCCGGACAGGACCCGAAGCTTCCCGCCCCCGCCGAGCCGCGCCGCGCGCCGGCGAAGCCTGCGGGGTCGGGTCGTGCGCGGCCGACGCCGACCGCCAAGACCGCGAAGGCCGGCTCCTTCACCAAGGCCGTCCAGGTCGGACGCCTCGCGCGCTTCTTCAACGAGGTCATCGTCGAGCTCCGCAAGGTCAGCTGGCCGACGCGGACACAGCTGCTGCAGTCGACCGCCATCGTGGTTGTCGCCGTGGCGATCGTCGCCGCCTACTTCGCGGTGCTCGACTTCTTCTTCCGTCGGCTCGTCGACGCCGTCTTCTGAGCGCCCCTCTCCGGGCGCGGCTGACGGCGCGCGGGGCGGCGGCTTCCTGCTGCTGACGACCGAGACGAGGTCCCCCCGGTGCACCGCTGGTACGTGATCAACACCTACTCGGGTCACGAGAACAAGGTCAAGATGAACCTGGAGCGGCGCGTGGCCTCGCTGGGCCAGCGCGGCGCCGTCCGCGAGGTGATCGTGCCCACCGAGCAGATCGTCGAGACCAAGGACGGCCAGAAGGTGCCGACCGAGAAGCGGGTGCTGCCCGGCTACGTCCTGGTCAACATGGAGATGACCGACGATACCTGGCAGCTGGTCAAGAACACGCCGGGCGTGACGGGCTTCGTCGGATCCGCCAGCAAGCCGATGCCGCTCAGCCAGGGCGAGATCGACCGCCTGCTGAAGACGTCGACCGATGCCAAGCCGCGCGTGCGCGCCGACTTCACGGTCGGCGAGAGCGTCAAGGTGATCGGCGGCCCGCTCTCCGACTTCACCGGCGAGATCGCCGAGATCAACCCGGAGGCCGGCCGGCTCAAGGTGCTGGTGAGCATCTTCGGCCGCGAGACCCCGGCCGAGCTCTCGTTCGACCAGGTGAAGAAGCTCACCTAGCCGCGCCTGCGCGGCCGGCGAAGTCGGCCGTGTAGAAGGTGGCGATGCAGCCCGGCGAGCTGGCCGCGCCGGTGCCGGTGAGGCTGAACCGGCGTGCGAGCAGGTTCGCGCGATGGGGGAGCGCTGGCGAGCCAGAGGCGCACGGCTTCCCGAACCCCCTCGGGGTCGCAGCCAGGGACCATGGCGAGGTTCTCGCCCATCGGCTGCAAGGGCGAGACGCCGGCGGCGACGAGACGGGTGTACAAAGGGGCGCCGCCGGCCCCCTTGTGGGCGAGGTAGCCGAGGCCGCTCAGCCTGCTGCTGTGAGCCTGCGCTGGGCGGGAGAGCGGCGGGGAGCGCCGCAGCGGCGGCAGGCGGCGCGCGGCGCGCGTGCGGTTCATCGCGTCCGGCGCGACTCCCCGGCGATGTTGTCGAGCCACGTTCATCGAGATGTCGACGGCTAGAACTTTTCCCCAGAACCTCGGCCGCGCGCCGGCAGTCCAATATCGATTGGGGCCTGGCTGATGACCCGCCGGTCTCGATCCCCAGCCGCCCGCCGGGAGGCGCCTGCCGCCCGCCCCCGCGCGGCCCACGCGAGCGGCGCCGGGGCTGCTAGGGTTCCCCTCCCGACGCGCCCGCCGCGCCGCGTGCGTGCGCGACTCGCGGCGCCCCCGCGCGGCATTTGCGCGTGTGTCCCCGCAGGAGAGGCCAGATGGCGAAGAAGGTGCTGCAGGTCATCAAACTCCAGATCCCGGCCGGCTCGGCCTCTCCGGCCCCGCCGGTGGGACCCGCGCTCGGCGGCGCGAGCATCAACATCATGGAGTTCTGCAAGGCCTTCAACGCGCAGACCCAGGGCGGCGCCGGCGTCATCACCCCGGTGGAGGTGACGGTCTACGAGGACCGCTCGTTCACCTTCATCACGAAGACGCCGCCGGCGGCGGTGCTCATCAAGCAGGCGATCTCGCTGGACAAGGGATCGCCCGAGCCGCACCGCCAGAAGGTGGGTCACCTCACCCGGGACCAGCTGCGCGCGATCGCGGAGAACAAGATGGCCGACATGAACGCGAACGACGTCGAGGCGGCGATGAGGATCATCGCGGGCACCGCCCGAAGCATGGGCGTCACGGTCGACGCGTAGCGAGGGGAGAGGAGAACCGGTGGCCAAGCACGGGAAGCGCTACCTCCAGGCCCGGAGCGAGATCGACGCCGCGGCGGTCTACCCGCCGCTCGAGGCGATCCGGATCCTGCAGCGGCTGGAGCTCACGCGCTTCGACCCCACCATCGAGGTCCACTTCCGCCTCGGCGTCAACGTCCGTCACGCCGACCAGCAGCTGCGCGGCACGATCAGCCTGCCCCACGGCACCGGCAAGGAGATCAAGGTCGCGGTCTTCGCCCAGGGCGACAAGGCGCGCGAGGCCGAGGAGGCCGGCGCCGACGTCGTGGGCGCGGAGGACCTGGCCGCACGGGTCCAGGAGGGCTTCACGGACTTCGACGTGGCGATCGCGACGCCCGACATCATGGGCATCGTGGGCCGGCTGGGCCGCATCCTCGGGCCGCAGGGCAAGATGCCGAACCCCAAGACCGGCACGGTCACCTTCGACATCGGGAAGGCCGTGCGCGACGTGAAGGCCGGCAAGGTCGAGTACCGCACCGACCGTACCGGCATCGTCCACCTGGGGATCGGCAAGCGGAGCTTCACCCTGGAGCAGCTGGTCGAGAACTACCAGGCGGTGCTCGAGGAGATCATCCGGGTGAAGCCGGCGGCCGCGAAGGGCCGCTACCTCAAGTCGATCACGCTCGCGCAGAGCATGAGCCCGGGCATCAAGCTCGACACCACCCGCACCACCAACCTCCTGGAGGAGGCCGCCTAGCGCCGGCCCCCGCGCGGAATTTCCGCAGCCCGACCGTAGAGACACGGGGGCGGCTCCAGGAGCCGCCTCAAACCCGGCCCCGCGAGGGGCCACCCGTGCGAGGCCGGCGCCGACGGAGGAGCGTGGAGACCGCCCCGGTGGGGTGGGCCGCGCCCGCCTCCAGGCCCGCCCCGTCCGGGCCGAGTGAAGGAGGTGGTCGCTGAACCGAGACCAGAAGGCCCTGGTGGTCGACGAGATCGCCGGACGCCTGCGCGCCACCGAGGTCGTGATGGCCGCGGACTTCCGCGG
>JAWVEW010000529.1:0-13094 GCA_033856495.1 Miltoncostaeaceae bacterium
AGCTCCCCGAGGTCGAGACGATCCGCGGCCAGCTGGCCGAGCGCCTCCCCGGGCGCGCCTTCAGCGAGGTCGAGGTGTGGGATCCGAGACTGGTCGAGCCCTCGACGCCGGAGCAGCTCGCCGAGGAGGTCGTCGGCCGGCGCGTGCTGGCGGTCGGGCGCCGGGCGAAGTACCTGGAGCTGGCGCTGGACTCGGGGGACGCGCTCGTCATGCACCTGCGCATGACGGGGCAGCTCTACTGGACGCCGGGGGCCCCGGACCCCGACCTGCCCTATCCGCGGGCGCGCTTCGCGTTCGACGACGCCAGCACGCTGGTCTTCTGCGACCTGCGCCGGTTCGGGCGCGTGTGGATCGTGCCGGCCGACCTCCCCGACCCCGGCGCCTACTGGGCGGCCCGGGCCGGCGTGGAGCCGCTGGAGCGAGGCTTCACCGCGCGCCGCCTCGCCGCCCTGCTCGAGCGGCGGCGGGCGCCGGTCAAGGCCGTGCTGCTCGACCAGACGGCCGTGGCCGGGATCGGCAACATGTACGCGGACGAGGCGCTCTTCGGCGCCCGCATCCACCCGCTTCGCCCCGCCGACTCGCTGGACCAGGCCGAGGTCCGCCGCCTGCACCGTTCGATCCGCGACCGCCTCGCGGCGGCGGTGGCCGCCGGGGGGGCGTCGATCGACCGTTACCGCGACACGCTGGGCCAGCGCGGGTCGATGCAGGACCTCCTGCGCGTGCACCTGCGCCGCGGACAGCCCTGCCTGCGCTGCCGGACGGAGATCCGCAAGACGAGGGTGGCCGGGCGCGGCACCTACTGGTGCCCGCGATGCCAGCCGGAGCCGGGCCCGTGGTGACCGCGGTCGCCGGCGTGCGCGTCGGCCACTGGAGCGACCCCGCCGCCGGCACCGGCTGCACGGTGGTGCTGCCGCCGCGGGGCACGGTGGGGGCGGTGGACGTCCGCGGCGGCGGCCCCGGCACGGCGGAGACGGACCTGCTGTCGCCGCTCGCGGCCGTCGAGGAGGTGACCGCCGTGCTGCTCACCGGCGGCAGCGCCTTCGGCCTCGGCGCCATCGGCGGAGTCTCCCGCTGGTGCGAGGAGCACGGCCTGGGCTTCGATACCCGCGTGGCGCTCGTGCCGATCGTCCCAGCGGCGGTCATCTTCGACCTGGGGGTGAGCGGCAACGCCCGCCGGCCGGGTCCCGACGACGCCTACGCCGCCTGCGAGGCCGCGGCGGAGGGGCAGTACGAGCGGGGCAGCGTCGGCGCCGGCACCGGCGCGACCGTCGGAAAGCTGCTGGGCCGGGACGGCTGGTGCAAGGGGGGCCTGGGGAGCGCCGCGGCGCGGCTGCTCGACGGCGCGACGGTGGCCGCGCTGGCGGTGGTGAACGCCTTCGGAGACGTCCTCGACGAGCGCGGCGAGGTCCTCGCCGGCGCGTTCGCCCCCGGGATCGGCTTCGTCGGGGCGGCCGGCCACGTCCGCCACGCGCCGCCGGTGCACCCACGGCTTGCCGCGCCGGTCGAGAACACGACGCTCGTCTGCGTCGTCACGGACGCACGCCTGACCAAGGCGGAGGCGGCCCAGGTGGCGCGGATGGCCGGCGCCGGGGTCGCCCGCGCGGTCGCGCCCGTCAACACCCCGTTCGACGGCGACACGGTCTTCTGCCTGGCGACCGGCGTGAGGCCGGCGAGCGCCTTCGCCTGCGGCGTCGTGGCCGCCGACGTCACGGCCGAGGCGGTGCGCGACGGCGTGCGCCGGGCGCGGGGCCTCAGGGGCGTGCCGACGGCGGCCGAGCGGCTCGCCGAGCGCGACACGACGTTCACCGGCCCTTAACCGGGACCCACGCGCGCCGCCGGGCCGTCGCGTGTCATCGTGTGTCCCGGCTCGTCTGCCACCCCCGGAGGGAACCACATGCCCACGCTCGAGACCGCGCTCGTCATCCTCGCCGGCATCGCCCTGGGATCGGGTCTGGCCCTGCTCGTGGGGCTTGCGCTCCGCCGGCGCAGGCGGTCTTCCGGCGCCGCCCCCGCACCGCCCGGCCCGCGCCCGTCGGTCCTCGGCACGCCCGCCCAGCGGACGCGCGCGCTCTGGATGGCGGTGGGAATCGCCGCCCTGGCGATGGGGACGGCCCTCTCGGGTGCCGACGCCTGGGCGGGCCCCCTGCTCCTGCTGGCGATCCTCCTCGCCGGACAGAGCGCCCTCTTCTCCCTGATCGAGCGGGTCCGCGCCGGCCGGCGCTAGTCGACCGGGCCGCCTGGTTTTCGTGACCAACGGACCGTGAAGTAAAGAAGCCACCGCCGAAGGGGGACCACCCGGGTCTCCCGCAGGAACCAGGTGACCATCCCGGTCGATGCGCTCGCCGCCGCAGGCATCCGGGCTGGGGACGTGCTGCGCGCCGAGGTGGCGGGTCCGGGGCGGGTGGTGCTCGGTCCGGGAGGAGAATCCCTTCCGGGGCGTTGCGGGCGCGCTGAGCGGCGTCTCTCCCGCCGGCCCTTCACGCCGCAGCCGCCGACGCTCTCCCGCAGCGTGGGAGCAGGGCCAGGACGACGTGGTGATCCCGGTGATTTGCGTATGCCGAGGCGCTGGTCCAACCGCTCGCAACGGGCGGTGATCGCCTGGCGCGGGTCGAGGAGTTCTTCTCGACCCAGAAGATCGTTCCGCTCGATCCTCGGGCGGCTCGCGAGGGAGCCCGCCTGCGCGCGCGGCATCGGTGGCTGCGCCTTCCCGATGCCCTGATCATGGCGACCGGATTGGTGCTCGGCGCCGACGAGATCCTCGCCGGCGAGCAGCGCTGGGAGCCCGTGAGCACCATCGTCCGGCGCCTGCATGCAGACGCGGATCTCCACCGAAGCAGGCTGCTCGCGCGATCCGCGCGCTGGCCCCGGCTCAGGCCGAGGCGGCCAGGGCGCTGTCGAGGTCTCCGGCGTCCTCCAGGCGGCGCAGGTCCTCCCAGCCGCCCAGCGGGTTGCCGTCGACGATCACCTGAGGGAGCGTGTAGCGGCCGGTGATCCGCACCAGCTGACGGCGCGACTCCATGTCGTCGCGCGGCAGGTACACCTCGTCGTAGCTCACGCCCTTGCGGGCGAGCAGCATCTTCACCCGGTCGCAGAACGAGCAGCGCTCGGTGGTGAAGAGGACGACGCGGGGCACGACGACCCAGAATAGCGAGGGCCGCTCGGAGACGGCCCTCCAGGGGAGCGGCTGTCACAATCCGAGCCGGCTCCATGTCCTACGACACCGAAGCGATCGTGCTGCGCGCCATCCGGTACGGCGAGGCGGACAGCGTCCTCAGCCTCTACACGATGGATCGCGGGCGCGTGTCCGCCATCGCCAAGGGCGCCCGCAAGGTCGGGTCCCGGCTCGGCGGCAGGCTGCAGCCGGGCACGCGCGTCCTGGTGACGCTGCACGAGGGGCGTGGCGACCTGGCCATGGTGCGCGGCGCGCAGGTGGTGGAGGCCCACGCCGGGATCTGGGTCGACGGCTACCGGCTGCGGGCGGCGGCATGCGTGCTGGAGAGCGCGCTGCGGGTGCTGGGCGAGCACGAGGCCAACCAGGGCGCCTACAACCTCATCTGCCGGACCCTCGCCCTGATCGCGGCCGCCCCTCGCCGGCCCGCGCCTCCGCGGCTCGACCCCCTGGTGCTGGGCGCCCAGTGCAAGCTGCTCATCGTGGCGGGGCTCTTCCCCGAGCTCGGGGTCTGCGTGACCTGCGGCGCGGGCGGGCCGCACGTGGGGTTCTCCGCCTCCTCGGGAGGCGCCCTCTGCCCGGACTGCGCCTCGGGCGGCGAGCCGCTGCCGGCGGCCGTTCGGGCGGCGCTGGCGGCGCTGGTCGGCCGGCCCCTGGCCGAGGCGGCCGAGGCCTGCCCCCCGGAGGCGGGGGCGGGCGTGGAGCGCGTGGTGGGGCTGGTCCTGCGCGAGCACCTCGGGGTGGTGCTGCGCTCCTCCGCACCGCTCTGAGCCCCCGCCGGCGCACGCGTTCGAGCGGCCCGTCAGGCTAAACTCAGCGTCCCCTGGGAGCCGGAGGAGGATGCGAGGGATGGGGAACGAGGCCCGCGCCGCAGGCGCGACGACGCCGGCATCGCGCGGCGCCAGCGAGAGCCGGGCGCTCCCGCCGGCCGCGCGGGGCGCCTGACCGCGGGGTGGCGGGCCCGAGCTTCCAGGAGGTGATCCAGCGCCTCCACGACTACTGGGCGCAGCGCGGGTGCCTCCTCATGCACCCCTACCACACGGAGGTCGGAGCGGGGACCTTCAACCCGGCGACCCTCCTGCGCAGCCTGGGCGCCGAGCCCTGGCGCACCGCCTACGTGGAGCCCTCCATCCGCCCCACCGACGGACGCTACGGCGAGAACCCGTTCCGGCTCCAGCACTACTTCCAGTACCAGGTGCTGCTGAAGCCCTCGCCCGACGACGTCCAGGACCTCTACCTCGGATCGCTCGAGTCCCTGGGGCTGAACCCTGCCGAGCACGACATCCGCTTCGTCGAGGACGACTGGGAAGGGCCGACGCTCGGCGCCTGGGGGCTCGGCTGGGAGGTCTGGATGGACGGGATGGAGATCACCCAGTTCACCTACTTCCAGCAGGCCGGCGGTGTGGACCTGAAGCCGATCTCGGTGGAGCTGACCTACGGGCTCGAGCGGATCGCGATGTACCTGCAGGGCGTGCGCTCCGTGTACGACCTCGAGTGGGGCCACGGGATCACCTACGGCGAGATCTACCGTGAGAACGAGCGCCAGTGGAGCCGCTACAACTTCGAGGTCGCCGACACCGAGGCGCTCTTCGGGCAGTTCGCCGACCACGAGCGCGAGTGCGCGCGCTGCCTGGACGAGGGGCTGGTCCTGCCGGCCTACGACCAGGTGCTCAAGTGCAGCCACACCTTCAACCTGCTCGACGCCCGCGGCGTGATCAGCCCCACCGAGCGCGGCGCCTACATCTGGCGCGTGCGCGCGCTGGCCGCCCGCTGCTCCCGGGCCTACCTGGAGAACGGCGGCGGGGGCGCGGCGGGTGCCTGACCTGCTGCTGGAGGTGGGCTGCGAGGAGCTGCCGGCCAGCGCCTGCCGGGAGATCATCGAGCAGGCGCCGGAGCTCCTCGCGCGGGGGCTGGAGGCGGCCGGGCTCCAGAACGGCGCCGGCCCCGTGACGGTGTCGGTGGCGCCGCGGCGGTTCGCGCTGTTCTCCAGCGGGCTGCCCGATCGCGTGGTCGGCGCCTCGCGCTCGGTGCGCGGGCCCGCGGTGGAGGCCGCCTTCGCCGCCGACGGCACGCCCCAGCGGGCCGGGGAGGGCTTCGCGCGCGCCCAGGGCGTGCGGGTCGAGGACCTGGTGGTGCGCGAGGGCGAGGGCGGCCGCCGGTTCGTGTTCGCCGAGCATGCGGGGGAGGACCGCTCCCTGGCCGAGCTGGTGCCGGACCTGGCGGCCCGGGTCATCGACGGCCTTCGATTCTCCAAGACGATGCGGTGGGGGGACGGGGCGGGCCCGCGGTTCTCGCGGCCGATCCGCTGGATCGTCGCCAAGGTGGACGAGGCCACGGTGCCGTTCCAGCTGCACGGCCTGACCGCCGGCGACGTGAGCCAGGGCCACCGGTTCCTCGGCGGCCCGGCGCGGGTGCCCGCGCCCGCCGACTACCACGCCGCCCTGCGCGCGGTGGGGGTGGTGGCCGATCACGGCGAGCGGCGCCGCCTCATCGTGGAGGGCCTCGACGCCGCCGCCGCCGAGGTCGGCTGCGTCTGGCGCGATCCGGGCGGCAAGCTCGAGGAGGTGCTCTTCCTGGTCGAGCACCCGAGCGTGGTGCGCGGAGCGATCGCCGAGGAGCACCTGCGCCTGCCGCCGCGGGTGCTGGTGACGGCGATGCAGAGCCACCAGCGCTACTTCCCGCTCGAGCGGCCCGACGGTGCGCTGCAGCCGATGTTCCTGGCCGTCTCCAACGGCGACCCCGCCCACGCAGCGGTGATCGCGCGCGGGAACGAGGACGTCCTGGACGCGCGGCTGCAGGACGCCGCCTTCAGCTTCGACCGCGACCGGGAGGCCGGCCTGGCGGCGCTGAACGGGCGGCTCGCGACCATCGTCTTCCACCAGCGGCTGGGCAGCGTCGCCGATAAGCGCGACCGGCTGGTCGACGGGGTCGCGGCGCTTGCGGCGGCGACCGGCGCCGACGCGGGCGCGGCCGCGATCGCCGAGGAGGCCGCGCGCCTGGCGAAGGCCGACCAGGGCGCGATCCTGGTGGCCGAGTTCTCGGAGCTCGAGGGGTACGTCGCCGCCCACTACGCCCGCCTCGAGGGGCACGACGAGGCCGTCGGCCAGGCGATCGAGGAGCAGTACCTGCCCGCCGGCGCGGACGCGCCCTCGCCGGCCAGCGACGCCGGCGCGCTGCTCGCGGCGGCGGACCGCATCGACAACCTGGTCGGGGCGTTCGCCGTGGACGAGGCGCCGACGGGCTCCAAGGACCCCTACGGCCTGCGCCGGGCCGGGGCGGGGCTGGTGCGGATCGCGCTCGAGCGCGGCTGGGACGCGCCGCTGCGCCCGGTGCTGCAGGCCGCCCACGAGCGGCTCGCCGCCCAGGGCGCCGACCTCGTCCTCGGTCGGGAGCAGACCGTGGACGCGCTGGAGGCATTCCTCCAGGACCGTCTCGCCTTCCAGCTCCAGAGCGCCGAGGGCGTCGGCCCCGAGGCGAGCGCGGCCGCCCACGGCGCCGGGCTGGGCAGCCTGGTGGCGACCGCGGCCTGGGCGCGGGCGCTCGAGGCCGCGCTCGGCTCCGAGGAGCTGGCCGCCGCCTGGACCGCCTGCACCCGCTGCCAGCGGCTCGGCGCCCGCGCGGGGGAGGCGGGGGCGCCCGCGGCGGCGGGCGTGGACGAGGACCCGGGCGAGCGGGCGCTCGCCGAGGCGCTCGATGCCGCGCAGGCCCCGCTGGCGTCGGCGCGCGAGGCCCGCGACTTCGCGGCGGCCCTGCGGACGGCGGCCGGCGTGGCGCCGGCGGTCGACCGCTTCTTCGCCGACGTGCTGGTGAACGTGGACGACCCGGGCGTGCGGGCGCGCCGCCTGGGGCTCGTCCTGCGGGCGGCCGACCTCCTCACGGGGGCGGCGGACTTCTCGAGGATCCGGCAACCGGGGGGAGCGGGATGAGCACCACCGTGGGGACGAAGCTGGTCTACGACTTCGCGGAGGGGTCGCGCGAGATGCGCGACCTCCTGGGCGGGAAGGGCGCCAACGTCGCCGAGATGACCCGGCTCGGACTCCCGGTGCCCCGCGGCTTCACGATCACCACCGAGGCCTGCATCGGCTACCTGCGCAACGGCAACCGCTTCCCCGACGGCCTGCAGGCGGAGGTGGACGAGCACCTGGCGCGCCTGGAGGAGGAGGTCGGCAAGCGCCTCGGCGATCCCCAGAACCCGCTCCTGGTGAGCGTGCGCAGCGGCGCGAAGTTCTCCATGCCGGGCATGATGGACACGGTCCTCAACCTCGGTCTCAACGATCGCAGCGTCGAGGGCCTCGCGGCCCGCACCGACAACCCGCGCTTCGCCTACGACTCCTACCGCCGCTTCATCCAGATGTTCGGCGACGTCGTGTCGGGCGTCGAGAAGCGCCACTTCGAGGAGGCGCTCAGCCGGCTCAAGCGCGAGCGCGGCGTGCGCGACGACGTCGAGCTCACCGCCGAGGACCTGCGCGGCCTGGTCGCCACCTACAAGGAGATCTACCGCTCCCACCGGGGCGAGGACTTCCCCCAGGACCCGCGCGCCCAGCTCGAGGCGTCGATCCGGGCGGTCTTCGAGTCCTGGGAGAACAAGCGCGCCTACGACTACCGTCGGCTGAACCACCTGCCGCACGACCTCGGCACCGCCGTGAACGTGCAGCAGATGGTGTTCGGCAACACCGGCCCGAACTCTGCCACCGGGGTCGCCTTCACCCGCAACAACGTGACCGGCGAGCGCGGCGAGCCCTACGGCGACTTCCTCCTGAACGCCCAGGGCGAGGACGTGGTGGCCGGGATCCGCACGCCCGAGCCGCTCTCGAAGCTCGAGGAGACGCTGCCCGAGGCCTTCCAGGAACTGCTCGAGACGATGCGCCTGCTGGAGAGCACCTACCGCAACATGCAGGACGTCGAGTTCACGATCGAGGACGGCCGCCTGTACATGCTGCAGACGCGCAACGGCAAGCGCAGCGCCCAGGCGATGGTGCGGATCGCGGTCGACCTCTGGGACGAGGGCCTGGTGAGCGAGGAGGAGGCGCTGCGCGACCTCGTCGACCCCTCCCAGGTGCGCCAGCTGCTCTTGCCCCAGCTCGATCTCGCCCACGCGCCGGATTCCGTGGCGACCGGAGTGAACGCCTCTCCCGGCGCGGCCTGCGGCGGGGTGGTGTTCGACGCCGACGAGGCGGAGCGTCGAGGCAAGGCCGGCGAGGCCGTGATCCTGGTACGCGACGAGACGACGCCGGACGACCTCCACGGGATGATCGAGGCGCAGGGGATCCTCACCGCCCGCGGCGGCAAGACCAGCCACGCCGCCATCGTGGCGGTCGGCATGGGCAAGCCGGCCGTCTGCGGCGTGGGAGCGATCGAGATCGAGGAGGGGCCGGAGGGCCCGACGGCGATGACGATCTCCGGCCACCGGGTGGCGAAGGGCGACTCGATCACGATCGACGGAACCAGCGGACGGGTCTTCGTCGGCCGGGCGCCCCTCATCCCGCCCCAGGGCAACAACCCCAATCTCGTCCGGATCCTCGAATGGGCGGACCGGACGCGGACGCTGCGCGTGCGCACGAATGCCGACACGCCCGAGGAGGCGGCCCGCGGGCGCGAGTTCGGGGCCGAGGGGATCGGCCTCTGCCGCACCGAGCACATGTTCCGCGAGGAGGAGCGGGTGCCGATCGTCCAGCGGATGATCATGGCCCGCGACGACGAGACCCGCCGCCAGGCGCTCACCCAGCTGCGTCCCTTCCAGGAGAGCGACTTCGAGGGCATCTTCCGCGCGATGAGCGGGCTGCCGGTGACGATCCGGCTGCTCGACCCGCCCCTGCACGAGTTCCTGCCCAACCTCGTGGACCTGTCGCTGCAGGTGGAGCGCGCGCGCGTCGCCGGCAGCCCGGACGTGGAGGCCGAGGCCCAGCTCGCCCGCGTCCAGCAGCTCCACGAGATCAACCCGATGCTGGGCCTGCGCGGCTGCCGCCTGGGGATCGAGTGGCCGGACGTCTACCGGATGCAGGCGGCGGCGATCCTGAGCGCCGCCTGCACGGTGGCCGAGCGCGACGGCATCCCGCCGCAGGTCGAGATCATGATCCCGCTGGTGGGATTCGAGGAGGAGCTGCGCTGGCTGCGCGAGCAGGTGGACGAGGTGGCCGAGGCGGTGTTCGATGAGCGCGGCGGCCGGGTCGAGTACCTGGTCGGGACCATGATCGAGCTGCCGCGGGCGGCCCTGCGGGCGGACGACATCGCCCGCCACGCCGACTTCTTCTCCTTCGGCACGAACGACCTCACCCAGACCACGCTCGGGTTCAGCCGCGACGACGCGGAGGGCAAGTTCCTCACGCGCTACCTCCAGCGCAACGTCCTCTCGGCGAACCCCTTCGAGACGATCGACCAGGGCGGCGTGGGCGAGCTCGTGCGGATGGCGTGCGAGCGCGCGCGGGCGGTGAAGCCGTCGATCAAGCTCGGGGTCTGCGGGGAGCACGGGGGGGATCCGGAGTCGGTGCGCTTCTTCGGGCGGATCGGGCTCGACTACGTGTCTTGCTCTCCGTTCCGGTTGCAGGTGGCGCGCATCGCCGCCGCCCAGGCCGCTCTCGAGGAGCGCTCCTGAAGCGTTCCTGACGCCGACGGCGTCCCTCCGAGGCCCGGTGTACCATCCATCGAGACAGCTGACGTGCCGCCGCTATCCCTGCATCGAGACTTCCAGGAGCGCACCGAGATGGACCCGCGCTACGAGCCCGGCACGCTCGGTCAGCTCATGGAGCTGCTGATCGACGGCTGGCAGATCGAGGGCCTGCACTTCGCCGAGTCCTGCCACATGGCGGGCCAGGCGCCGGGGGCGCCGGCGGCGTTCATCGAGCTCTCCCGGCCCGACCAGGGCCGCTACGGCGTCTTCATCGCGGATGACGGGAAGGGCCTCTCGCACAAGGCCTTCGTGTCGCTGTTCCGCGAGCGGCCGGACATCTGGAAGCACCGCACCGCCGACCGCATCCACGCGCTTGCGGCCGACCAGCCGATGGCCCACCCGCACGAGCCCTCCGCCTGGGGCGAGGTGGTGGAGCCGTTCCCGCAGGGGCTCGCGTTCGGACCGGCCACCCTGCGCGGCGTGGTGGCGCTGAACCAGACCCAGTGCACCGAGGACGTGACGATCTCGCTGACGGCGCTCGAGCGCTACCAGCAGGGCGCGCGCCTGCGCTACCTGGCCCAGGCCAGCGACCCCAAGCGCCGGAAGCAGCTCGAGCGGCTCGACGTGACCGCGGTCGACGACGAGGGCCGCACCTACCGGGTCGCGGCGCTCGAGGGGCGCAAGGACGGCACGCGCCAGGAGGGCGCGGTCGCCATCGCGCCCGCGATCCCGACCGGCGTCGAGGTGCTGGCGGTGAGCTTCGCCCCCGCCGGAGACGGCCGCCGCAACCACGACCAGGCTCCCTGGCGCCTGCTCTACGCGATCCAGCTGGCGGTGCCGGCGCACGCACCAGCGTGAGCCGGCCCGGGGCAGGAGTCGCGGCCCCCCACCCGATCGCGTACGAGCCGCCGCTCGGCCCCCGCGCGGCTCGCGCCGAGGACGCGGTGCGCGAGCGCACCGAGGGGGCGTGCCCCTACCGGACCGCCTTCCAGCGGGATCGCGACCGGATCATCCACACCAAGGCCTTCCGGCGGCTCAAGCACAAGACCCAGGTCTTCATCGCGCCCGAGGGCGATCACTACCGCACGCGCCTGACCCATACCCTGGAGGTCTCGGCGATCGCCCGCACGGTGGCGCGGGCGCTGCGGCTCAACGAGGACCTGGTGGAGGCGATCGCCATGGGGCACGACCTCGGGCACGCGCCGTTCGGCCACGCCGGCGAGGAGGCGCTGGACGGGCTGCTGAGGGAGCGCTTCGGACGCCGCTACCAGCACAACCTCCAGAGCGTTCGCGTGGTCGAGGTCCTGGAGCGCGACGGCGCGGGCCTCAACCTGACCCGCGAGGTCCGCGACGGCATCGCGCACCACACCGGCTCGGGCCTGCCGAGCACGCTGGAGGGCCAGGTCGTTCGTCTGGTGGACCGGATCGCCTACGTGAACCACGACATTGACGACGCCCTGCGCGCCGGCGTGCTGCGGGCCTCCGACCTCCCGCGCGAGGAGCTGGCGGTGCTCGGCGCGACGACGAGCGAGCGGCTGACGCGGCTGGTGGGCGACGTGGTCGCCGCCAGCGAGGACGGCGAGCGCATCCGCCAGTCCGACGAGGTGGGCCAGGCGTTCGTCAGGCTGCGCTCCTTCATGTTCCGCCGCGTCTACCTGGCGCCGCCGTCCCGCGTCGAGGCCGAGCGCGCGGTGGGGCTGGTGCGGGCGCTCTTCGACCGGCTGCTCGAGCGGCCGGAGCTGCTGCCGCCCTCGCCGGACCCGGACGTCGTGGCCCGGGTGACCGATTTCGTGTCGGGGATGACCGACCGCTACGCGCTTCGGGTCTACCGGGACTGGTTCATGCCGCGGGAGGGCGTCCTGTAACGATCGGCACCGGACGTGGCGGCGTCGCTCGGAAACGCCGTGACCGCGCCGTCTCTCCGGCGGCCGCCGTTCGTGGCAGGCTACGACCCGTGACGGACCGCCGCACGGGGTACGCGTGAGCGCCGTCGACGGGGAGGGGGGCGTTCGGGCTCCATTCGTCCACTCGGCGCTGCTCTACCGCGACCGGGACGAGCTCGCCGCAGAGGCGAGCCGCTTCGTCCGCGAGGCGCTCGCCACGGACGGGAGCGTGCTGGCCATCCTCAGCCCCGCGAGCGCCGGCCTGCTGCAGGAGTCGCTCGGACCCGAGGGGGGCCGGGTCCGCTTCGGCGACGCCCGGGCCTGGTACGCGCGCATGGGCCCGATGCTCCAGGGCTTCGCGCGTCATCTCGGCGAGGCGGCGGCCGAGGGCCGCCGCCCGGTGCGGGTCGTCGCCGAGAACCCGTTCCCGGAGCGTCGGACGAGGGAGTACCTGCGCTGCGAGTCCATGACCAACGTCGCGCTCGCGCCGTTCGAGGCGAGCGTGATGTGCCTCTACGACGCGTCGCGGACGGCCGAGGGCGTTCTCGCCGAGGTGCGCCGCACCCATCCGGAGCTCGTCGAGGCGGGCGCTGCCGTGCGCAGCCGCGAGTTCACCGATCCGCTGGCGTTCATGAGCCAGAGCGATCGGGAGCTCCAGCACGCCGAGCCGCCGGCCAGCACGCCGCGCATGCGGCTCGCCAGCGCCGCCGATCTCTCAGTGCTCCGGCGCTTCGTCGGCCGGCACGCCGCCGCCACCGGGCTGGGGGCGGATGCCGTCGAGGACCTTCAGCTGGCCGCGAGCGAGATCGCCAGCAACGTCATCGTCCACACGCCGGGCCCCGGCAACGTGCGCGTCTGGACCGAGGGCGGGGATCTGGTGTGCGAGGTCAGCGACGGCGGCCCGGGGATCGACGACCCCTTCGCCGGATACCGCCTTCCTCCGGAGCGTGGGGGGTCCGGCCGGGGGCTCTGGCTGACGCGCCAGCTCTGCGACGAGGTCACGGTGAAGTCCGCGCCCGGGAGCACCGTCGTGCGGATGCACATGGAGCTGTCCGGGGGCAACGGGTCGCCGGGGCGCTGACGTCGGGGCGGCGCGTCGTCGCGCCCATCCCTGCCGGGTCGCTCGACCCCGGTGTCGGGCCATGGACTGCATGCCGGCGGCCTGCGGCGTAAAGTGCCGCGCGACTGGCTTCGCGACCCGAGGAGCGGACAGGTGCGTACCCGGAAGGCCCTGGCGGCGGTGCTGGCGGTGGGTGTCGCGGTGACGGCGGGCGCGTGCGGCGGCGGCAGCAGCGAGGCGGAGCGCAGCACCCCTTCCGGCGCCCCCACCGTGGTCAACAGCGCACCGCAGACGGTCGACGAACAGGGCAACCCGGTTCAGACGACTCCGCCCAGCACGGGCGGAGGCACGACGACCACCACTGGGGGCGGGACC
>JAWVEW010000530.1:0-2746 GCA_033856495.1 Miltoncostaeaceae bacterium
CTCGTCTACCTGACCGGGCTGACGATCGCGAAGAGCTACTTCGGGCGGCGGCACGGGCGGGCGCTGGTGGGCGTGGCGCTGGCCGGCGTCCTCGGCTGGGCGGTGCTGGGGCTGACGATCCTTCCCCGCCCGGACGTGGCGGGGGCGGTCGGCGCGGCGACGTTCGCCGTCTTCCTGATCCGGGGGCGGGCGCCGACGGTCTACGCCGGCGTCTTCGTCGCGGTGGCGACGCTCGAGATCTACGGGACCGCGATCGGCACCTGGCGCTGGAAACCGGAGATACCGGGGCTGGGGGTGCCCGACGGCAACCCGCCGAGCGGCGCCGTCAGCGGCTACGTCCTCTTCGACATCTGCGCGCTGGCGTTCGCGCCTGCGCTGCTCGCCCTCTGCGCCCGGGCGGCCGCGCTCGTGCGGCGGCGGCCGGAGGCCGCGCAGCCGGCGCCGGCCGTCCTGCTCCCCAGCCCGAACGAGCGGTGACCTCGCCGCCGACCTGACCCGCGAGCGGCCTGGGCGGACGGACCGTGAGGCGCTCGAAGGTCCCGCCCGGCCGGCATGAGATCTCGGACCAGCTGAGACGCCGGAGACGCCGCCGCGGCGCCGGCCCGAGCTCCCCAGCCGAGCAGCGCGACATACGCCGCCGCCAGCGCGAGGGCGCGAACACTCGCGACGCGCACCGCGCTAGGGCGCCAGCACCGCCCGCGCGGCGCCGGTGCAGAGGTCGATGATCGGGGACGCGGCGAGCGCCATCGCGATCACCGCGGCGCCGCTGATCACCGCTACGGCGCCGGCGGCCGGCGGCACCGTCAGCAGCTTCTGCGGTCGGCCGGGCTCGGGCGAGCCCAGCCAGAGCACCGCCAGCACGCGCAGGTAGTAGCCGAGGCTGATCATGCTCCCGACCGCTCCGATCACCGCCAGCCAGGTCATGTGCGCCTCGACGGCCGAGCCGAAGAGGAGGAACTTCCCGACGAAGCCGACCAGCGGCGGGAAGCCTGCCAGCGAGAGCATCGCGAGGGTCATCACCGCGCCGAGCAGGGGCCGCTCGCGCCCGTAGCCGGCCAGCGCCTCCAGGCGCTCCCCGTCCTCGACCTCGCGCTCGCGGATCACGACGACCGCGAAGGCCGCCATGGTCATCGCCAGGTAGGCGAGCAGGTAGTAGATCGTCGCCTCGGCGCCGCGCTCGGTGCCGACCACCACGCCGATCAGCAGGTACCCGGCCTGTGCGATGCCCGAGTAGGCGAGCAGCCGCTTCATGTTGCGCTGCAGGAGCGCGGCGACGTTGCCGATCAGGATCGTCGCGACCGCCACGGCGGCGAGGGCGTTCTTCCAGTCGGTCTGCACGCTCCCCATGGCGCCGGCGAAGAGCCGCAGGAATGCGGCGAGGGCGGCCGCCTTGGTGGCCGTGGCCATGAACGCGGTGACCGGCGTCGGCGCGCCCTCGTAGACGTCCGGCGTCCACATGTGGAACGGCACCGCCGAGGCCTTGAAGCCGAGCCCCGCGACGATCAGCGCCATCGCCGCGATCAGCAGCGGCTCGCTCGCGAACGCCGGGTCGGCCAGGCGCTCGCCGATGGCCGAGAGCCCCGTGGCGCCGGTGGCGCCGTAGAGCATCGCCAGCCCGTAGAGGAAGATCGCCGAGCCGAGGGCGCCGATGATCAGGTACTTGAGGCCGCTCTCCAGCGACCGCTCCCGCCAGAGCTCGATCGCGCACAGCACGTAGAGCGCGACGGACAGCAGCTCGACCCCGAGGAACAGCGTGATGAGGTCGCCCGCCCCGCCCACCAGCATCATCCCCACGGTGGACAGCAGCAGCAGGCCGGTGAACTCGCCGCGGCGGTCCACCGCGGCCGGCTCCCGCCAGCCCAGCAGCAGGGCGGCGAGCGCGGCCACGAGGAAGACGGCGTTGAGCAGGAGGCTGAAGCGGTCGGCCCGGAGGTTGCCGGCGTAGGCCTCCTGGCGGTCGCCCCACAGCGCAACCGAGGCGACGAGGCCGGCGAGGACGCCGGCGACCGCGACCGCCGGCGGGCCAAGGCGCTGGATCGCCCGTCCGGGGAGGACGCCGGCGAGCAGCGCCAGCAGGGCGGCTCCCGAGACGATCAGGATCGGGAGCGCGGCGACGCTGTTCACGGCTGGGCGCCCGGCAGCGAGGCGGCCGGCGGGTTGACCGGAACGCCGGCGCGGATCTGGTCGGCGGGCCTCCCCGCGGCGATCTGGGCCGGGGCGAGGGCCCGCTCGAGCGACGGCCGGGTGTCCCGGACGATGCCGTTCGGCCAGAGGGCGATGGCCAGCATCGCCAGCACCAGCGGCACCAGGACGACGGCGTCGCGCGCGCGCACCTCGACCGCGCGGCCGACCCCCGGGAGGGCCGCGACGCCGCGCAGCGGCCCGTTCATCGTGGTCTGGTAGAGCCGGAGCATGTAGACGGCGGCGTAGAGGATGCCGATGCAGGCCAGGACCGCGAGCCAGACCTCGTGCCGGAAGACCCCGGAGAGGATGAAGAACTCGCCCACGAAGGCGTTCGAGCCCGGCACCGCCAGCGCCGCCATCGTCACGACCAGGAAGATCCCGGCGAGGCGCGGCGCACGGGCGGCGAGGCCGCCGATGTCGTCGATCAGGTCCGTGCCGGTGCCGCGGGAGATCATGCCGACGATCGCGAAGGCGGCCGCGACGACGATGCCGTGGTTGACCATCTGCAGCACCGCCCCCTGGGCGCCCTGCAGGTCGAAGATCATGATCCCGAGCACGATGA
>JAWVEW010000531.1:0-24758 GCA_033856495.1 Miltoncostaeaceae bacterium
TCTCCTCCGGGCTCTCCTCGGCGGGGAAGTGGCCGGCCGGCACGGCGCAGCCGCGCACGTCGGTGGCCAACGCCTTCCAAGTGCCCAGCACGTCGTAGAGCCGGCCGATCCGGCCGGCCGCCCCCCAGAGCACCAGCAGCGGGCAGTCGACCCGCCGCTCCGCGTCGGCGGCGTCGTGCTCGAGGTCGATCGTCGCGCCGGCGCGGTAGTCCTCGCAGGTCGCGTGGATGGTCGCCGGATCGCGGAAGCAGCGCATGTACTCCTGCATCGCGGCGGGCGCCAGCGGGGCGCGGTCGGCGGTCCACGAGAAGACGGTCCAGCGGAGGAAGAAGTCGGGGTCCGCTCCGATCAGCCGCTCGGGCAGGTCCGGCGGCTGGGCCAGGAAGAACCAGTGGTAGTAGGAGCGGGCGGCCTGCTGGTCGAGCGTCTCGAAGAAGGTGCGGGTGGGGATGATGTCGAGCAGCGCCGCGCGCTCCACGACATCGGGGTGGTCCAGCGCCATCCGGTGGGTCACCCGCGCCCCGCGGTCGTGCCCCACCACGGCGAACCGCTCGAAGCCGAGCGAGCGCATCGCCGCCACGGCGTCCGCGGCCATCGCCCGCTTGCTGTAGCGCTCGTGGGCGGCGTCGCCGGGCGGCTTGTCGCTGTCGCCGTAGCCGCGCAGGTCGAGCGCCACCACGCTGAACGACTTGGCGAGCTGCGGGGCCAGCAGGTGCCACATCGCGTGCGTCTGCGGGTACCCGTGCAGCAGCAGCAGGGGCGGTCCCTCGCCAGCCCAGGCGGCGTTCAGGGTGACGCCCTCGCCCGGCAGCCGGAGGTAGTCGAAGCCAGCGAGCGGTCCCTCTGCCACCGGTCGCTCCCGCTACTCGGCGGCGGGCTGGACCAGCACCCGCTCGACCGGGACCGGGTTCGTGTACATGTCGAGCAGGGGGCAGTGCTGGTCGACGATCTCCGCCAGCTCCCGATAGCGCTCCTGCGTCTCGGGCCCCTCGCAGCTCACCCTCACCCGCAGGGCGCCGTACCCGGCGCGCACGCCCTCCTCGGTGCCGAAGAACCCGCGCTGGTCGAGATCGCCGGAGACCTCGACCTGCACCCGTCCGAGCTCGATGCCCAGCCGGTGCGCCCAGACGCGATAGGTGATCGCCTGGCAGCTCGCGAGCGCGGCGAGCGCCAGATCCACCGGGCTCGGCCCCTCGTCGGTGCCCCCGAGGCGCTTGGGCTCGTCGATCACCATCGCGTGCTTGCGCATCGTCGTGTCGCAGCGGAAGGCGTCGGGGCAGTCGCTCCCCACGGTCAGGGTGACGGCGGCCCGTGCCGGCTCCGCCTCGATCCGGGCGATGTACTCGGCGAGGGCGGCGTCGCTCGCGGTCGCGGTCATGTGGATCCTCCTGGGTCGTGGGCGCCGGTCGCATTCCTAGCGCGATCGCGCCACCAGGGTCTACTCTCCCGCCCGTGACCACCACCACCCGGCTCCTTCCGGGCGCGCCGCCGCTCGCCCCGGAAACGCGCTTCGTCCAGCTCTACGGCGACCAGCGTCCGCTGCGCCTCGAGTCGGGCCGGACCCTCGCGCCCGTGCAGGTCGCCTACGAGACCTGGGGCACCCTGTCGCCGCAGCGCGACAACGCGGTCGTCATCTGCCACGCCCTCACCGGCGACAGCCGCGCCACCGGGACGGGCGGCTGGTGGCGGACGATGGTGGGCCCCGGCCAGCCCGTCGACACCGACCGCTACTACGTCATCTGCGCCAACATCCTCGGCGGCTGCCGCGGCACCACGGGCCCCAGCGCGATCGACCCCGAGGCCGGCCGGCCGTACGGGCTGCGCTTCCCGATGTACACGGTCGGGGACCAGGTGGAGGTGCAGCGCGCCCTCTGCCGGCACCTCGGCGTGGAGCGTCCGCTGACCGCGATCGGGGGCTCCCTGGGCGGCATGCAGGCCCTGCAGTGGGCGATCGCCCACCCGGGCGAGCTGCAGACGGCGGTGCTGGTGTGCGCGACGGCGCGGCTCTCGGCCCAGAACATCGCGTTCAGCGAGGTCGCCCGCCAGGCGATCATGCGCGACCCGGAGTTCCGCGGCGGCGACTACGAGGACGGCCCCGGCCCGCGCACCGGGCTCGCGGTGGCGCGGATGATGGCCCACATCACCTACCTCTCGGCGCAGGGCCTCGACCTCAAGTTCGGCCGGCGGCTGCAGGACCGGGAGGACCTGGGCTTCTCCTTCGACGCCGAGTTCCAGGTGGAGAGCTACCTGCGCCACCAGGGCGAGTCGTTCCTGAGGCGCTTCGACGCCAACACCTACCTCTACCTGACCCGCTGCATGGACTACTTCGACCCCTTCGCCGAGGGGTCGCCGCTGCTCGGCAACCTGCCCCGCGTCGACACGCGCTTCCTGGTGGTCTCCTTCGACTCGGACTGGCGTTTCCCGACCTCCCACGCCGAGGCGATGGCGGGGGTCCTGACCGACGGCGGGGCACAGGTGGAGCAGTACGAGGTCGCGAGCCCCTGGGGCCACGACTCCTTCCTGATGGACGTCCCCGCCTACCTGCAACTCGTGCGGGGCTTCCTGCGCTCGGCAGCGAGATAATGCCGTCCGTGCGCCAGCTGGCCGGCATGACGACGGGCTCGCCCAGCGACGAGGTGCGGCGGATCCTGCTCCGCTACCGACGGCTGGCGGTCGTCGGGCTATCGCCCACCATCTCGCGCCCCAGCTACCGGGCGATGGTCCACATGAAGGCGTCCGGCTACCACATCACCCCGGTGAACCCGACCTGCACCGAGGTCCTGGGCTTTCCCTGCGTGCCCACGCTGGCGGACGCGGCGGCGCAGGGTCCGCTCGAGATCGTGGACATCTTCCGCCGCGTGGACGACATCCCGCCGATCGTGGACGAGGCGATCGAGCTCGGAGCGAAGGTGATCTGGATCCAGCTCGGGCTGGTGGACGAGCCGTCGGCCGCCCGCGCCCGTGCGGCGGGCCTCGAGGTCGTGATGGACCGCTGCGTGAAGATGGAGCACTGCCGGTTCTTCGGCGGGCTGAACGTGATCGGCCTGGCGACGGGGGTCATCGGCTCCCGGCGGATGGCCCTGCCCGCCTGAGCGCCGGGTGAGCGAGGCGCGCGACATGGGGTTCGACACCCTGGCGATCCACGCCGGCCAGCGCGTCGACCCCGTGACCGGGGCGCGGGCGGTGCCCATCTACCAGACCGCGGCCTATGTCTTCGAGGACGCCCAGACGGCGGCGGACCTCTTCGACCTGAACCGGTTCGGGAACATCTACACCCGGATCATGAACCCCACCACGGCGGTCTTCGAGGAGCGCATGGCGACCCTCGAGGGCGGCGTCGGGGCGCTCGCCACCGCCAGCGGCCTGGCGGCGCAGGCGGTGGCGGTGATGACCCTGCTCCAGGCCGGCGACCACGTCGTGGCCTCCAGCCACCTCTACGGCGGCACCCACAACCAGCTGGGGATCACGCTGGCCCGCTTCGGGGTCGGCACCAGCTTCGTGGACCCCGGCGACATGGCGGCCTGGCGGGAGGCCATCACGCCGCAGACGCGGCTGCTCTACGGGGAGACGATCGGGAACCCCGGGCTCGACGTGCTCGACATCGCCTCCGTGGCGGAGGTCGCCGACGAGCACGGGCTGCCGCTCCTCATCGACAACACCTTCGCGACGCCCTACCTCTGCAGGCCGATCGAGCACGGAGCCCACCTGGTCTGCCACTCGGCGACCAAGTGGATCTGCGGCCACGGCACCAGCATCGGCGGAGTCCTCGTCGACGGCGGCACCTTCCCGTGGGGCGAGGGCCGCTTCCCAGGCCTCGTCGAGCCGAGCGCCGGCTACCGGGGCATGCGCTTCCACGAGACCTTCGGGAACTTCGCCTTCATCATGAAGGCGCGCGTCGAGACGATGCGCGACCTGGGGCCGGTGCTCTCGCCCTTCAACGCCTTCCTGCTCCTCCAGGGCCTGGAGACGCTCTCGCTGCGCATGGACCGCCACGTGGACAACGCCGCCGCCGTGGCCGGCTACCTCGTGGAGCATCCGCGGGTGACCTGGGTGAACTACCCGGGCCTTGCCGACAGCCCGTACCGGGCGCTGGCCGATCGCTACACGCCGCGCGGCCCGGGCTCCATGATCACCTTCGGGGTCGAGGGCGGCCGTGCCGCGGGGGAGCGCTTCATCGAGGCCTGCCAGCTCTGCTCCCACCTGGCCAACGTGGGGGACGCCAAGACGCTTGTGATCCACCCGGCCTCGACCACGCACCGGCGGCTCGACGAGGAGGCGCTGGCGGCGAGCGGGGTCACCGAGGACATGATCCGGATCTCCGTCGGCATCGAGACGCTCGACGACATCATCTGGGACCTGGAGCAGGCGCTGGCGGTGGCATAGCGAGCCGCCCGGGCAGCCGGCGCGCGCCGCCGCCGGGGTGCGCTATCCTCCTGCACAGGGACGGCAATCGGGCCGCCCCGTGGAGCGCCCTCCGTCTTCGTGGCCCCCAGCGGTCTGCGGGAGCGAGAAGCTCCCGTTCGAGATCGCGGCGCGTGCCGCAGAGGAGTTCCCTGCATGACCCACAGCACCTTCGGTGCCCTCGGCCTGCGCCCGGGCATCTGCAAGACCCTTGCCGACCGGGGCTTCGAGGCCCCCTTCCCGGTCCAGGAGCTCGTCATCCCCGAGGCCATCTCGGGGCGTGACCTGCTGGTCCGCTCCCCGACCGGCTCGGGCAAGACCCTCGCCTTCGGCCTCCCGATCGTCGAGCGCCTCGCCGGCGCGCCGCGCCGTCCCGGGCCGCGGGCGCTGGTGCTGGCCCCCACGCGCGAGCTGGCCGCCCAGATCGCCGAGGAGCTCAAGGCGCCCGCCGCAGCCGCCGGCCTGTCCGTGGCGTGCTGCTACGGGGGGGCGGCGCTGCCCAAGCAGGCCGCCAAGGCCGCCAGGTCCGAGATCGTGGTCGCCACCCCGGGCCGGCTGTTCGACCTGGTCTCGCGGCGCCTGGTCAGCCTTGCGGGCATCGGCATCCTGGTCCTGGACGAGGCCGACCGGATGCTCGACATGGGCTTCCGGCCCCAGGTGGAGCAGATCGTCCGCGAGATCCCGGCCGTCCGCCAGACCATGCTGTTCTCGGCCACCCTGCACGACGCGGTCGCCGACCTCGCCGCGAGCCTCACGCACGAGCCGCTGCGGCTGCGGATCGGAGCCGAGCCGGTCGTGACCGGCGTCGTGCACCGCTTCCGGTCCGTGACGCGCGGGGAGCGGGTCGAGACCCTGGTCCAGGAGCTCGCCGACGAGCCGGGGGTCGTGCTGGTCTTCTGCCGCACCAAGCGGGGCGCCGACCGCCTCGCCGAGCGCCTGAACCGCGAGGGCGTGGAGGCGGCGGCGATGCACGGCGATCTGACCCAGTCCGCCCGGGAGAAGGCCCTGGGCAGCGTGCGCCGCGGCCGCTGCCGGGTGCTCGTCGCGACCGATATCGCCGCTCGCGGCATCGACCTCGACGACGTGGCGATGGTGGTCAACTACGACGCTCCCGAGGACGGCTCCGCCTACGCGCACCGCGTGGGCCGGACGGCCCGCGCGGGGCGCACCGGGTGTGCCCTGACCCTGGTCGACCCGGCCGAGGCCTCCGATGTCGGCCGGATGGCCGCGTCGCTGGGCCTGACGGAGGAGTGGGCCGCCACCGGCTTCCCGGCCGAGGGCCCGCGGGTCCGCTACGCCTCGAAGCGCAGGGGCTCGGTGTTCGCCGGACGGCCGGCGGCCAGGCCGGCGCCGCGTTCGCCGGCGGTGGCGGACGACGCCCCGGTGCGGAACAACAGGGTTCCCCGGCGCGGACGGCTCGCGGCGTAGGGGAACGCGCGGACGGCGGTCCCTGAGTCCCGTCGAAAGGGGGACCGCCCCCGCACCAGGATCATCGGCGGCGTGCGGAGCCTGCTCATCGGCACCAACCACGGGAATCGCGCTGGGTGGAAAACCCGGACACCGGGCGTTCCCGCCGCGGCCATTGCGCTCGTGCTGGTGATCGGCGCAGGGCCGGCGCCGGCCGTCCCTCCACCGCCGGCGCCCCGGTTCGTGGCCATCACGAGCCTCGGCCGGGTGGAGCTGGCACGCCCCGCGCTGCCGCTCGACGCGCCGGCGGTGGCCGCCCTTCCCGCGCTGACCGCCGCGGAGGGCGAGTCGATTGCGTTCGGCGACGGGGCCGGACTCCTCGCCCTCCCCGCCGCGGTGACCGTGAGCGTCCTGGGGGAGCCCGACGGCCGGGGGCCCGTCCGGGACTTCACGCCGGTCTTCACCGGAGCCCCGCCGAGCCTGCGCTGGAACTGGACCGTTCCGAGGGAGGGCGGCGTGCTGCGGTTCAGGGAGACCAGGCCCGACGGGACGGCCGAGGCCTACGCCCGGCTGGTGGTGATCCCGCTGCCCCGCTCGACGCCGGCGGAATGCGCGCGCTGGGCCGCCAGCGCGACCGCCGCGCAGACGCGCGCCAGGAGGGCCTACCGCACTGCGCGCACGACACGCAGCGCGCTGACCCGCCGGCGCGCCCACCGGGTGGTCCGGTCGGCGCTGAGCCGACGCGACGGGTACCTCCGGCTCGGTGTGGACGGCCGCTGCGAGTAGCGGGGGCTACGCCAGCGCGTCGAGTGCCGCGATGTCCCCCTCGTCCAGCCGCAGGTCGGCCGCCGCGACGTTCTCCTCCAGGTGGGGCATCGAGGAGGTGCCGGGGATGACGAGCACGTTCGGCGCCACCTGGAGCAGCCAGGCGAGCGCGACCTGGGGGACGGTGGCCCCGTGCTTCTCCGCCACGCGGGCCACGGCCCCCTCCCGCCCCAGCCGCGCCGGCCCGCCGAGCTCCGATCCGCCCTCCGGGTCGCGCGGGAACGCCGAGCCGAGCGGGAAGAAGGGGACGAAGGCGAGCCCCGCCTCCCGACAGGCGTCCAGCACGGGCCGCGACTCGCGGTTGAGCAGGCCGAAGTTGTTCTGGACGCAGGCGATCGGAGTGACCTCCTCGGCAGCGCGCAGCTCGTCGAGGCCGACGTTGCTGAGGCCGATCAGCTCGACGAGCCCCCGCGTCCTCAGGCCCGCCAGCTCGCCGACCATCTCCTCCAGCGGCACGTCGGGACGGTGGCGATGGACCAGCCGGAGGTTGACGAGGAAGAGCCGGTCGAGCCCCAGCGATCGCAGGTTGTCCTCGACGCCCGCCCGAAGCTCCTCGGGGCGCAGCGCCGCGAACCAGGATCCGTCCGTGCCGCGGGCCCCGCCCACCTTGGTCGCGATGCGCAGGCCGTCGGGATAGGGGCGCAGCGCCTCGCGGATCAGCTCGTTCGCCACGTCGGGGCCGTAGTACTGCGCCGTGTCGATGTGGTCCACGCCGAGCGCCACCGCGCGGCGCAGGATGGCGATGGCCTCGCCGCGGTCCCGGGGCGGGCCGAAAACACCCGGGCCGGGGAGCTGCATCGCCCCGAACCCCATCCGCCCGATCGGCCGGCCCCCAATCTCGAAGGTGCTCCGCATCCGTCGTCTCCCGAGAACCGGTTTTCGGGCCGCTGCCGCTGAACCGGGCCCCGCCGGGACGATACGCTCCCCGGCCCATGCCCAAGCTCCGCAAGCTGCTCGTGGCCAACCGTGGCGAGATCGCCATCCGGGTCTTCCGCGCCGCGACCGAGCTGGGCCTGCGCACCGTCGCGATCTACTCCCGCGAGGACCGCTTCGCGCTCCACCGCTTCAAGGCCGACGAGGCCTACCAGGTGGGGACGGGGCTCGATCCGGTGCGCGCCTACCTGGGGATCGAGGAGATCATCAGGATCGCGCACGCCGCCGACGTCGACGCCATCCACCCCGGCTACGGCTTCCTGGCCGAGAACCCGGAGCTGGCCGACGCCTGCGTGCGCGAGGGCATCACCTTCGTGGGTCCGCCGGTGCTGGTGATGGAGAAGCTCGGCAACAAGGTCGAGGCGCGCGCCCTCGCCGAGCGGGCGGGCGTTCCGGTGATGCCGGCCACCGGCCCGCTGCCCGACGACCCGGCCGAGATCGCCAGCCTGGCCGAGAAGATCGGCCTGCCGGTCATGGTGAAGGCCAGCTGGGGGGGCGGCGGCCGCGGCATGCGGGTGGTGCGCACGGCCGAGGAGCTGCTGGAGCAGGTCAACGCGGGGCGGCGCGAGGCCCGCTCGGCCTTCGGCAACGACGAGGTGTTCCTCGAGAAGCTGGTGGAGCGGGCGCGCCACATCGAGGTGCAGGTGCTGGGCGACCGCCACGGCAACGTGGTCCACCTGTTCGAGCGCGACTGCACCGTGCAGCGGCGCCACCAGAAGGTGGTCGAGTGGGCGCCGGCGGCGATCCTCGACGAGGGCCGGCGGGCCGAGATCTGCGACGCGGCGGTGCGCGTGGCGCGCGAGGCGCGCTACCAGGCAGCCGGCACCGTCGAGTTCCTGATGGACGCCGACACCGGCGCCTTCTACTTCATCGAGGTGAACCCCCGCATCCAGGTCGAGCACACCGTCACCGAGGTGGTGACCGGCATCGACCTGGTGAAGGCGCAGATCCGCATCGCCGAGGGCGCGCGCCTCGGCACCCCGGAGAGCGGGGTGCCGCCCCAGCACCAGATCCGCCTGAACGGGTACGCGCTCCAGTGCCGGATCACGACGGAGGACCCGGAGAATCAGTTCATCCCCGACTACGGGCGCATCACCGCTTACCGCGGCGCGACCGGCTTCGGGATCCGGCTCGACGGCGGCACCGCCTACTCGGGCGCCGTCATCACCCCCTTCTACGACTCCCTGCTGGAGAAGGTCACCGCCTGGGCGCCGACGCCGGAGGAGGTGATCCGGCGCATGGACCGGGCGGTGCGCGAGTTCCGCATCCGGGGCGTCAAGACCAACCTCACCTTCCTCGAGGCGCTGCTCAACCACCCGCGCTTCCGCGCGGGCGAGTACACGACCCGCTTCGTCGACGAGACGCCCGAGCTCTTCCGCTACACGCCCCGCCGCGACCGGGCGACCCGGCTGCTGTCGTTCATCGGCGACGTGCTGGTCAACGGCAACCCCGAGGTGAAGGGGCACGAGCGGCCCGAGCGCTCGGTGCCGCCGCGCCTGCCCGAGAATCTGCCGCGCTCGCCGGAGCCCGGCACCCGCGAGCTGCTGGACGAGCTCGGCCCGGAGGGGTTCTCGCGCTGGCTGCGCGACCAGACGCG
This sequence comes from Miltoncostaeaceae bacterium, assembly GCA_033856495.1. Classification (GTDB taxonomy): domain Bacteria; phylum Actinomycetota; class Thermoleophilia; order Miltoncostaeales; family Miltoncostaeaceae; genus JAWVEW01. Next base: position 9,164 of record JAWVEW010000531.1, read on the forward strand.
GCTGCTGCTCACCGACACCACCTTCCGGGACGCCCACCAGTCGCTGCTCGCGACCCGCATGCGCACGCACGACCTGATCGCGATCGCGCCGGCCTACTCGCATTCCATGACCGGGCTGCTCTCGCTGGAGGCATGGGGCGGGGCCACCTTCGACGTGGCCATGCGATTCCTGAAGGAGGATCCGTGGGACCGGCTGGCCGAACTGCGCACCCGGGTCCCGAACATCCTCCTCCAGATGCTCCTGCGGGCGTCGAACGCGGTCGGCTACACGAACTACCCCGACAACGTGGTGCAGCACTTCGTGGGGCAGGCGGCCGACGCCGGCGTCGACCTCTTCCGCGTCTTCGACTCCCTGAACTGGGTCGAGAACATGCGGGTTGCGATGGACGCCGTCCTCGAGTCCGGGAAGCTCCTCGAGGCGGCCCTCTGCTACACGGGCGACATCACCGACCCGACGCGCACGAAGTACGACCTGAACTACTACGTCGGGCTGGCGCGGCAGCTGGAGGCCGCCGGCGCCCACATCCTCGGCATCAAGGACATGGCGGGCCTGTGCAAGCCGGAGGCGGCGCGGCGGCTGGTGACCGCGCTGCGCCAGGAGGTCGGGATTCCGGTCCACTTCCACACGCACGACACCAGCGGCATCTCGGCCGCCAGCGTCCTCGCCGCGGCCGAGGCCGGCGTCGACGCGGCCGACGCGGCGATGGACCCGCTGAGCGGCCTGACCTCCCAGCCGATCCTCGGCTCCCTGGTCGAGGCGCTGCGGGCCACCTCGCGCGACACCGGCCTGCCGAAGGAGCCGATCACCCAGATCAACACCTACTGGGAGGCCGTCCGGCGCAAGTACGCGGGGTTCGAGAGCGACATGCGCTCGCCCGCCAGCGAGGTCTACGAGCACGAGATGCCGGGCGGCCAGTACACGAACCTGCGCCAGCAGGCGCGGGCGATCGGCATCGAGGGCCGCTGGCGTGAGGTCGCCCGGGCCTATGCCGCCGTGAACCGCCTCTTCGGGGACATCATCAAGGTCACGCCCACGTCGAAGGTGGTCGGCGACCTGGCGATCTTCATGGTCACCAACGACCTGACGCCCGAGGACATCCTCGACCCCGAGAAGGACATCGCGTTCCCGGAGTCGGTCGTGGAGTTCTTCCACGGCGACCTCGGGCTGCCACCGGGCGGCTTCCCGGAGGAGCTCCAGCGCAAGGTGCTCAAGGGCAAGGAGCCGCTGCGGGTGCGACCCGGGGAGGTCCTCCCGCCCACCGACCTGCGCGAGGCGAGGGCCGAGGTGGAGAAGAAGGTGCGCCGCTCCGTGAGCGATCGCGAGCTCGCCTCGTACCTGATGTATCCGAAGGTCTTCGTCGACTTCGCCGAGCACCAGCGGGTGTACGGCGACGTCAGCGTGCTGCCCACGCCGGCGTTCTTCTACGGCCTCGAGCACGACGAGGAGCTGGCGATCGAGATCGAGCGCGGCAAGACGCTCATCATCCGCTTCCTCGCGGTGGGCGACGCCGACGCCGAGGGCCGTCGCCCGATCTACTTCGAGCTCAACGGCCAGCCGCGCGAGGTCAAGATCCTGGACCGGGCGCTCGCGCCCAGCGGCGCCGCCAAGCGCAAGGCCGAGGAGGGCAACCCGAGCCACGTCGCCGCGCCGATGCCCGGGATGGTCGTGAGCCTCTCGGTGAGCAAGGGCCAGAAGGTCGCCCGTGGCGACAGGCTCCTCTCGATCGAGGCGATGAAGATGGAGACCGCCGTCTTCGCCGACCGGACGGGCACGGTCGAGGAGATCCTCGTGTCGGCCGGCACGCAGGTCGACACCAAGGACCTCCTGATCCTGCTGGCGCCGGAGGAGGGTCCGCCCCCCGAGGAGCCGGGGGAGGGTGAGGAAGCCGACGAGGGCGAGGAGACCGAGGCATCGGTGGGCGGCGGGGATGAGCCCGACGGCGCCGACGAGGCCGAGGGTGGCGAGGCCGCGAGCGGGGACGGCGGCGAGCCCGAGGCCGACGCCGACGGCGAGGAGGCCCCTGCTACGATCGCGCCGGCCGACGGGGGGGACGGGTGAGCGACGGGTTCCGGAAGGTTGCGACCTCGGACGTGGAGCAGAAGGAGCGGCGCGGCGGCGGGCCTGCCTCGCGCGACATCGCCGGCGCGCTCGGCGCCGAGCACCTGGTGCTGCGCGTGTGGCGCTACGGGCCCGGCCACCAGATGGCCTACCACCGCCATCGCACCCAGGAGGAGGTCTACCAGCTGATCTCCGGTGGGCCGCAGGAGCTGTTCGTCGACGGCGAGGTGGTGACGGTCCATGACGGCGACTGGATCCGGGTCGGCAAGGACACGCCCCGGCGGATCCAGAACTCCTCCGACCGCGACGCCGTCTGGCTCACCATCGGCGCGCCTCCGGGGGAGAAGATCATGGACGGCATCCGGCTCGACCCGGAGACCGGCCAGGAGATCCCTCGCTGAGCAAGGGCCGGACGCGCTGGGACCCCGTCTCCTGGCCCTCGCGGCCATCATCGCCCGCCGTTACGGGCGGCGGGCGGCATGGCGCCTGGCCGTCGCCATCCAGCGCTGGCTGTCCGACCCCGCCAACGAGGAGAAGCGCCGTGCCCTGGTCGACCAGCTCCGCGGCTGGGCCTCGCGGGCGCAGGACGCGGCCGGCGCGACGGCGGCCCGCCTGGCGCGGGAGATCGAGCTCCGGAGGCTCTCGATCGAGGCGTGGGAGCGGGAGCTGATCGCGCTCCGCAGGGAGCTGGTGCCGCTTGAGCGGGGGACGGTGCAGGACGCGGCGCTCGCCGCCTACGCCGCCAAGGCGGGGGAGGCCTCCGAGCTGGTCCGCCGGACGAGCCGGCCGACCGAGGTCCGGCCGCGCGTCCTGGCCATCCTCGCCGGCGAGGCGAAGGTGGTCGGGGCGGAGCGCATGGACGCCGAGGCGCGCCGGCGGGCGCTCGACGTCCTGGAGGGCGCTCGCGCGGACTGCTACGCGGTCGGAATCGGCGACGCGGGATGAGCGGGTCCTACGACGCGATCGTCTGCGGCGGGTCGTTCGGCGGGCTGGCGGCCGCCAGCCAGCTCGGCGGCCGCGTGCTCGTCGTCGACCGGCTCGAGATCGGCGAGGGGGAGACCTCGGCGTCGGCGGTGCCGCTGGCCTGCCTGCAGCGGATGGACCTGCTGGGCTGCCTCGAGCAGGTGCACCCCGACATCGTAATCCACACCCGCCGCCACGCGCAGCGGCTGCGGTTCTTCGACTTCGCGACCTTCGACTACCGCACCTTCTGCCGCGACCTCTTCGCCCGCACCGGCGCCGAGTTCCTGCGGGCGCGGGTCGTCTCGGCCGGCGAGGGCGTGGTGCGGACGACCGCGGGCACGTTCGAGGCCCCGATCCTGATCGACGCGTCGGGCTGGCGGACCGCGGCGCCCAAGGCCCGGGCGCGTCGGGCCCGGGCCCCGCGCAAGAGCTTCGGCATCGAGACCCGCCGGCCCTTCACCGGCGACGGGCTTCACTTCTACGTCGGCCCCAGCAACGGGCGCCGGCGCTTCTACTGGATCTTCCCGGCCGGCGACCACGTGCGGGCCGGCCTCGCCACCTACAGCGGCGACTCCGCGCTGAGCCAGGACCTCGTGCAGTTCCTGGGGCGCGCCGAGATGGGCCAGCCCGGGCACGTCCACGGCGGCTTCTTCACCTCGCGCCTGATCGACCCCATCCGCGACGGCATGTTCCTGGTGGGCGACGCCGCGGGCCAGTGCCTGCCGGTCAGCGGTGAGGGGATCCGGCCTGCGCTCGTGTTCGGCCAGCTCGCCGGGCGGCTGGCCGAGCGCGTGCGCGTCGGCGAGCTGGAGCTCGACCAGGCGCTGTCGCGCTACCGCGCCTACGTGCAGAGCCGCGCCCACGGGTACCGCTTCCTCGACCGCCTCCAGACGATCCTGAACTGGCTGCCGGACCCGCTCTTCAGCACCTTCGCGCGCACCATCGCCCAGCCGCGCGCGCTGCGCTGGGCGGTGCGCGGCTACTGGGCCGTCGCTGACCCGGACCTGCTGACGCCGGTCCGCGCGGCGACCCCGCTGCCCGGGGTCGCCGCGGTCGCCTGAGCGCGCTACCCCTCGGTTCCCTGCGCGAACAGGAAGTGGAGGGGGAAGGGCGTCATCGACGACTCCGGGGTGTTCTCGGCCTGGAGCGCCGCCGCAAGCCGCTCGGAGACGAAGCGGTCGAAGTGGTCCTGCGACTCCCAGACGTCCACCACGCGCCAGCCGCCCTCCGTGGGGCCCGCCATGTGCACGAGGCAGCCCTCCGGCGGGTTGTTCTGCAGATCCATCCGCGCGATCACCGCGTCGTAGTTGGCCTGCGTCCCGCCGGGAATCTCCACCAGGATTCCGATCGCCATCCGAGCCTCCTCGCGGTCGACGCCGCGGTCCGATCGCCGGGCGTGCGGGTGAATGTGCTCACGCCGCGGCGGGCGTTACAAGCTCGGACACCGGATGGAAACCTGACGACCGGTCGACGTTCACCCCTCGTAGGAGATGAGCTCCAGCAGGCTGCCGTCCGGGTCCCGGAAGTAGACGCTTCGGCCCTCGCCGCGGGCGCCGTGGCGGGTGACCGGCCCCTCCTCGACCGCCACGCCGTGACGGGCCAGGTGCTCCGCCGCGTCCTCGATCGGCCCCGGCCAGGCGAAGCAGAGATCGCAGTTCCCGGGATGGACCGGGAGCCGGGCGAGCGGCGCCGGCGCGAGCCCGGGGCCGTGGACGTTCAGCTGCCGGTCTCCGAAGCGGTAGGCGTGGCCGGCGCCGCGCGGGATCAGCTCGGCCCCGAGGACGTCCCGGTAGAAGGCGTTCGAGCGCTCCCAGCTCGAGACGCCGATGACGCAGTGGTCGAGCTGCAGGTCCATCGCTCCTCCCGTGATCGCCGGAGCCGGCGCGCCGACGGCTGCCGTATACTCCGCCGGTGCTCGGAGCCATCCTGACCGCGATGGTCACGCCGTTCGACGCCCGGGGCGCGGTGGACGAGGACGCCGCCGCCGCCCTGATGCACCACCTGGTGGCCAACGGCTCGGACGGCCTGGTGCTGGCGGGCACGACGGGCGAGGCGTCCACGCTCGACGACGACGAGAAGATCGCCCTCTTCCGCCTCGCCGTCGCCGAGGTGGGCGACCGCGCGAGCGTGGTGGCGGGCACCGGCAGCAACGACACGCGCCACTCGGTGCAGCTCACCGAGGCCGCCGCGCAGGCCGGCGTCGATGCGGTCCTCGCCGTCACCCCCTACTACAACCGCCCGCCGCGCGACGGCCTGGTGGCGCACTTCCGCGCCATCGCCGCGGTCGGCCTGCCGGTCATCCTCTACAACATCCCCAGCCGAACGACGCTCAACATGACCCCCGACCTCATCGCCGAGCTCGGGGAGATCGACAACGTCGTCGCCGTCAAGCAGGCGAACCCCGACCTGGCCGAGACGCGGACGCTGCGGGGGATGAGCACGATCCAGGTCTACGCCGGGAACGACGACATGGTGCTGGACATCGTCTCGATGGGCGGTGTCGGCGGCATCTGCGTGGCGTCGCACCTGGTGGGCGGCCGGATGCAGGCGGTGGCCGAGGCGGCCGCCCGCGGAGACGGCGCCGAGGCCGAGCGGATCGACGCGTCCCTGCGCGACCTCTACGCCGGCCTGTTCCTGACCACCAACCCGATCCTGGTGAAGGCCGCGCTGGAGATCGCCGGCCTCATCCCGTCAGGACGCCTGCGCCTGCCGCTCGTCGAGGCGACGCCCGTGCAGCGCGACATCCTGCGGACGGTGCTGGACCGCCAGGGCCTGCTGGCCCGCGCGTAGAGGCCCGGGCAGCGACGGCGATCGAGGGTACGAACGGCGTGGGTCCGGTGCGCGTGCTCGCGCTGGGCGGCGTCGGCGAGATCGGCAAGAACATGTACGTGGTCGAGATGGACGGCCGGATGGTCGTCATCGACTGCGGCGTGAGCTTCCCCAAGCAGGAGCAGCTGGGCGTCGACCTGGTCCTGCCCGACTTCTCCTACGTGCGGGAGCGGCGCGACTCGCTGGTGGCCGTGCTCCTCACCCACGGCCACGAGGACCACATCGGCGCGCTGCCCTACCTGCTGCGCGAGGTGGGGTCGGTGCCCGTGTACGGCACCCGCTTCACGCTCGGCCTGGTGAAGAGCAAGCTCGACGAGCACCGGTTGCTCAAGGACGCCGCCCTGGTGGAGGTGGAGCCGGGCGTGCCGGAGACGATCGGCCCCTTCACGGCCGAGTTCGTGCGGGTCAGCCACAGCATTCCCGACCCGGTGGCGATCGCGCTGCACACGCCCCACGGCACGATCGTGCACTCCGGGGACTTCAAGTTCGACCAGGCGCCGATCGACAACCGCCCCACCGACGTGGCGGCGCTGGCGCGCCTGGGCGACGGCGGCGTGCTGCTCCTGCTGGCGGACTCGACCGGCGCCGAGACGCCGGGGACGATCCCCTCCGAGCGCAGCGTCGGCAAGGAGCTCCAGAAGGTCATGGCCACGGCCCCGGGCCGGGTCATCATCACCACCTTCGCCTCGCACGTGCACCGGGTGCAGCAGGCGCTCGAGGCGGCCTACGCGGACGGCCGCTCCGTCGCGGTGGTCGGGCGCTCCCTGAAGCGCAACACCAACATCGCCCAGAACCTCGGATACCTCGAGCCGCCGGAGGGGACGCTGGTGCGCGTGCAGGACCTCGACCTGCTGCCCGTGGACGAGCAGGTGATCCTCTCGACCGGCAGCCAGGGCGAGCCCCTGTCGGCGCTGCGGCGGATGGCGCACGCGGAGCATCCCCAGGTCACCGTCCGCCCCGGCGACACGGTGATCTTCTCGGCCCGCGCGGTTCCGGGCAACGAGCTGGCCGTCAACGAGACCATCAACCGCCTGGTGCAGGCCGGCGCGCGCGTGGTGACGCGGGAATCGGCGGCGGTGCACGTCTCCGGACACGGAGGCGCCGACGAGCTCCTCCTCATGCTGCGGCTGCTGCGGCCGCGCTTCCTGATGCCCATCCACGGCGAGCCGCGCCACCTGCGCGCGCACGCCGACCTGGCCCGCAGCGTCGGGATGGCCGGCAGCGACATCTTCACGCTGGAGAACGGCGACGTGCTGGAGGTGGCGAACGTGGCCGGGGGGCCGCAGGCGGCGGTCGTGGAGCGGATCGAGGCCGGCATCACCTTCGTCGACGGCCTCGGCGTCGGGGACGTGGTGGAGGGCGTGCTGCGGGACCGGCGCCACCTCTCGGAGGACGGGCTCGTGTTGCTGGTGGCCACCGTGAGCGCCCGGGACGGCACGCCCGTCGGCGGCGCCGAGGTGATCACGCGGGGGTTCGGCGGCGGCGAGGAGCAGCAGCTGATCGAGGAGACCCGCCTCGAGGTGGAGCGCAGCCTCCTCGCCTCGGCCGCCGACCAGGTCACCGGGATCGACATGCTGCAGCATCAGCTGCACGACGCGGTCGCCGCGCTGCTCTACCGGAAGACGCGCCAGCGCCCGATGATCCTCCCCGTCGTGGTGGAGGTCTGAGGGGCCCCGAGAGCCGGTTCGCGATCGCGCCCCGCGGGCCGTTCAGCCTGGCCCAAGCGGCGCGGCGCTTCTTCCGCGGCTGGGCCCCCACCGAGGCGGGCGACGGCGACCCGGTGCCGCTGGCGCTGGTCCGCGACGACCTCGCCGGCACGGCGGCCGTGAGCCTGCGCGAGGAGGACGGCGCCCTCGTCGGCGAGGTGAGCGGCGCCGACGACGTCGCGGCGGTGGCGCGGCAGGTCGCGCGCGTGATGTCGCTCGACCACGACGGCTCGGGCTATCCGGCGGTCGGCGCCCACGACCCCGTGGTGGCACGCGCCATGGCGGCGGCCCCCGGCCTGCGCCCCGTGCTCTTCCACACCCCCTACGAGGCCGCCGTCTGGGCCATCCTCTCCCAGCGCACGGCGATGGCCCAGGCGGCGTCCGTGCGGCACCGGCTGGGCGAGCGCTTCGGGCAGCGGCTGGTCCTGGCGGGCCGCGAGCTGCAGGCCTTCCCGCTGCCCGAGGAGCTCCTGGCGGCGCCCGAGCTTCCCGGGGTGCCGGCCGTGAAGGCCGCCTGGCTCCGGGGGATCGCCGAGGCGGCGCTCGAGGGCCGCCTCGATGCCGACCGGCTGCGCGCCCTTCAACCGGACGAGGCCCGCGCCGAGCTGCGCACCATCGCCGGCATCGGGCCCTTCTCGGCGGACCTGATCCTGCTGCGCGGCTGCGGGACGACCGACGTCCTCTCGCAGCACGAGCCACGGCTGCGCCGGATCGTGGCGGCGTCCTACGGGATCGACCCGGACGACGACGAGGCCCTCGTCGCGGTTGCCGAGGGCTGGCGGCCCTACCGCACCTGGGTCAGCGTGCTGCTTCGCGCCACGGCGGGCTTCCCCGATCGAGAGCGGTGATGGGACGGCATTGCAGGACGACGAGGCGCTCGCCCGCGAGGGCGAGCTCGACGTCGACGGGGAATCCGGCGTGGCGCTCGAGGTCGAGGGCGAGCCCGGCCATGCGCCGCACCTGCTCCTCGGAGAGGCAGGGGCTGCTGCGCAGGAGGGCGGGCACGGCGACCTCGCGCGTGCCGCCGGCGACGGGGACGGTCATGCGCTCCTTGGCGCCGATCTCGAGCGCGGAGATCGAGAGGCGGGCGCAGTCCAGGATCCAGGTGTCGGGGGTCACGGTGCCGCCCACCACGCTCTCGCCCAGACCGTAGCTCGCGGTCACCACCACCTGGTCGCGCCGCCCCGACACCGGGTGGGCCGTGAACGCGACGGCCGAGACGTCGGCCCGGACCAACTCCTGGACCAGAACTGCCAGCCGGGGCGCCGGCTCCAGACCGCGGGCCGTGCGGTAGGCGCGGGCGCGGTCGGTCGCCCCCGAGGCCCAGCAGGCGCGCACCGCCTCGCGAAGATCAGTTGCCCCCGTCACGTTCAGGAAGCTCTCGAGCACGCCGGCGAACGAGGAGGCAGCCCCGTCCTCGTCCACGCCCGAGGAGCGCACCGCGACCGCCGGGTCGTCGGCGCCGAGGCGCCGCCCGAGCTCGGCGTAGGCCGCGTCGACCGCGGCAAGCAGGCCGGACACGTCCCCGTTCGCCGCGGACGACAGGGAGCGGGCCTCGAGCACGAAGCCCTGCGGCACCGGCCAGACCGCGGCGAGCCGGGCGAGCACGGCGGCCTTGCCGCCGGTCCGGGCCGGGTCCACGGCGCGGGGATCGTCGAGCCAGGCGATCACGCCGCGGGATGTGATGCCGGCACCGCCTCGATGGCGCTCTTCGCCGTGCCCGTGGGCGCGATCGCGGCGACGGCCAGGCCGGCCGCGGCGAAGAGCCGCCCGAACTCGGCGGCCGTCCGCTCGCGGCCGCCCGACAGAACCAGCAGGTTGAGGTCGTTCAGCTTGGCCGGGTGGGGGCCGCCGCCGTCCGGCACCACGCGCTCGAACGCGACCACCCGCGCGCCGGGGCGCAGCGCCCGCCGACAGGCGGCCAGGATGAGCGTGGCAGCCTCGTCGTCCCAGTCGTTCAGGACGCTCGAGAGCAGGTAGAGGTCCCCGCCGGACGGGACCTCGCGGAAGAAGTCGCCGCCGACGACCCGGCAGCGGCCGTCCAGACCGGCGGCCGCGAGCGCGGCCCGCGCGCCGGCGACGCTCTCCGGGCGGTCGACGAGCACGCCGCGCGCACGCGGGTGGGCGGCCAGCACGGCGGCGATCAGCGCCCCGTGGCCCCCGCCCACCTCGACGACCGTCTCGAATCGCGAGAAGTCCCAGGCGCGGACGATCGCCTCGTAGGTCTGACGACCGCGGCCGGCCAGCGCCCGGTCGAAGGCCACCCGCTCCTCTGGGCGGTCGGCGAGCCAGTCGTACAGCCCCGACCCGAACGCGCGGGCAAAGCCCGGCTCGCCCGTGGCCAGCGTGTGCGGCAGCTCGAGCCAGGCGCGCGCGGCCACTCCGTTCAGGAGCGCCATCCCGAGCAGCGACCCGGGCGCGTCCGAGCGCAGCAGCTCCCCGCAGGGGGCGAGCGCGAAACGGCCCTCGCCCGCCTCCGCGAGGATGCCCTCCGCGGTCAGCGCCCGCAGCAGGCGCGCGAGCGTGGGAGCGTGGCTCCCGGTCTCGTCCGCCAGCTCGGCGAGCGGGCGCGGGCCCGCGGCCAGCAGGTCCGCCAGACCCAGGTGGGCCGCCGCCCAGATCGCCATGGAGCGCTGGAGGCCCAGCAGCGCGCCGAACAGCTGCGCCGCCGGGGCCGTCGGATCGGCCCCCAGGCTCGCGACCGTCGCCTCCGCTGCCGGCTCCACGCCGTTCCCCCTAACCCAGGACACGGACGGTGCCGGCATCGCCATCGACCTCGACACGGTCGCCGTCCCGGATCGCGGAGGTCCCGCGGCCGGTGCCGACCACGGCGGGGATCCCGTACACGCGCGCCACCACCGCGGCATGGCACAGGACGCCGCCGGCGTCCGTGACGACGGCCGCGACCGTCGCGAAGAGCGGAGTCCAGGGGGCGGTCGTCGTTCGCACCACCAGCACGTCGCCCCGCCGCACCCGCCCGGCCTCGTCGAATGATGCGAGGACCCGCGCGGTGCCCTGCGTCCGACCGGCGGAGGCGGGGGCGCCGCGCACGAGCCGGGCGTCCTGCGAGGAGGGCGGGGGGCCGCCGAAGAAGCGCCCGAGCGCCCGGCCCACGGCGGTGTCGGGGGGCGGTCCGGCCGGCGGGGCGCCCAGCTCCGGGGGCGGCGCCACCCTCGCGAAGCGCTCCATCTCGGCCCGACGCTCGGCGACGAGCGCGCGTCGGTCGTGCGCCAGCGGCACACGGGCGAGCGTCCGCAGCTCGTCCACGCCGAGCATGAAGACGTCCTCGGACGCCGCCAGCGTCCCGGCGGCGACGGCGCGGCGGCCAACTTCCAGCAGCACGAGCCGGATCCGGTACATGCACAGGGAGTCGATCCAGTGCGAGTGGTCCTCCGACAGCACCGCGCCCACCTGGGCGGACGCGAGCGCCCGCTCGAAGCGATCGCGGTCGGCGGGCGGCCCGACGGCCAGCTCTGCCCGCGCCTTCGCGACCGCGGCCTCGCGGTCGGCGGCGAGCGCGGACCACGCCGGCTCCGGGTCCTCGGCGTCCGACGCCAGCGCGTCCCGCAGGGACTTGACCACTGCCGTGGGATCCTCGGTCCAGCTGCGCGTGCTGGGGAAGTCGCGCACGCCGCTGTGGCCCCACCGGGCAAGGAAGGCGTCCAGCTCGGCGACGAAGGGAGCCGCCGCCGCGCTCGAGCGCAGGGCCGCAAGCGCCCCCTCCTCGTCGCCGGCGGCCAGGGCGTCGCGGACGTCCGCGTCCGAGGCCGCCAGCCGCCCGAGCCGCCAGAGGGCGTGCGCGGTCTCGAGGGTCTTGCTCTCCAGGCCGCCGAGCATCCGGTAGGGGCCGAGCGGTCCGCCATCGCCGAGGAGCTCCCGGTGCTCGTCGACGAACGCGCTCATCGCGCCGACGAACGGGAACCAGGCCGTGAAGTGGATCTGCCAGAGCCGTCGCAGACGATCGAGCGTCCCGTCCAGGTGGACAGCGAGCGCGCTCCCGTCGAGGGCGGAGGGCTCGGTCGCCTCCCATGCGGCGAGGTGCTCCTGGATCTCGGGCAGCCACTCCCGCTCCCACAGCTCGCCGAGCCGGTCGATCGCGTCCCGCAGCCGGGCGGCGCCGTCCGGATCCGGAGGCTCCGATGCCGGCGCCATGGCCAGGTAGACATAGGTGTTCATACGACGGGCGCGCAGGGCGATCGGCTCCCCGTAGCGACGAAGGGCCGCGCTCACCGCGTCCACCAACCACATCGAGAGCTCGCCGTCGAGCCGGCCCACCGGCCCGGGCCAGTGGGTGGGCTCCAGCGTCCAGGTGAGCAGCTCGTCCGTCGGCTCCTCCCAGCGGACGGGGAAGGCCGCGGGCGCGTACGGCGCGGCTGCAGCGGGTGCGATCATCGACGCTCTCCTCTCGCTCCTCGCGCGGGCCACCCGGCCCACGCCTGCACGGAGCCTGCGCCCTGCGCTGGGGCATCCGCATCGGCAGGATCGCCGGATCGGAGCCCGCGGGCGTCGGCGATCCTGCCGATCCTCACGCGATGCCCGCATCGATCGCCGCCCGTGCGGCGGCGGTCCGCGAGCCGACGCCGAGCTTGCGATAGATCGCGCGCAGGTGCGCGTTCACGGTGCGGGTGCTCAGCGTGAGCCGCCGCGCCACCTGATCGTCGGTCAGGCCGCTGGCCACGAGGGCGAGCACCTCCCGCTCGCGCGCCGTCAGGTCCGCGAGCGTACGTGTTCCGGCGGCGGGGCGGGCCGGCGCGGCCTCCGCTGCGATGGCATCCGCGACCCCGGCCGCGCGCCCGGCCGCCAGCGCGTCAGCCAGCGCCGCGGGCCCGAGCGAGACGCGAGCCCGCTCGAGCGCGCCGGCCTCGAGCTGCCGGTAGTAGACGGGCAGGGAGCCGCCGATCTCCTCGAGCAGCGCGGAGCCCGCGCCGAGGAGCCGCGCCGCGTCCGCGTGCTGGCCGGCGGCGCCTCGCGCCTCGGCCATCCCGAACAGGCAGATCGCCTGGAACCAGCGATCGCCGAGGTCGATGAGGATCGCGAGCGCCTCCGCCCAGCGGGCGCCGGCGGTGGCGGGGTCCCCGCTCGCCATCGCCAGGTGCCCGAGCGTCTGGAGGAAGCGGGTCACGCCCCGGCGGTCGCCGAGCGCGCGCGCGATCGAGATCCCCTCCTCCGCCTGCGCCCGCGCCGCGGCGTGCGCGCCGCGGCCCAGCTCGACGAAGCTCAGGCAGTCCAGCACGTAGCAGACTCCGAGGCGGTCGCCGAGCCGGCGCGACGCCGCGAGCGCCTCCTCCAGCGGCCCGACGGCGCCGGGAGCATCCCCGCCCATCCACCTGATGAAGCCGAGGTGGGCGAGGGCCTCCGCCGTGGCCGATGCGTCACCGAGGCCGCGGCGGATCGCCAGGCAGCGCTCCAGGTGGGCGCGCGCGACGTCGAAGTCGCCGCGGCCCCGGGCCGCGAGCGCCAGCGTCAGGAGCCCGTCGCCGGCGGTGGCCTGGTCGCCGGCAGCGTCCGCGGTCGCGACCGCGTCGGCGCCGTGCTCCGCGGCAGCGTCGAAGTCCCCCTGGTAGAAGGCCAGCACGCCGAGCCCGGCCAGCGCCCGCGCCCGCAGCGGCGCCGGCCCGTCGGGCGCGGCGGCGAGCGCGGCTCCGAGCCAGCGCCGGCCCTCGGAGACGTGGCCGCGCACGTACCAGAAGCGCCAGAGGATCGTCCCCAGCTGCAGGGCCAGGGCGGGATCGCCGCCGAGCGCGAAGCGCAGGGCGCCCCGCAGGCTCTCCGTGTCCTGCTCCAGCCGCTCGAGCCACTCCTGTCCGGAGGCGCTTCGCAGGCCCCCGCCGGCGCGCTCGGCCAGCCGCAGGCACCAGCCGGCGTGGGCTCGGCGCGCCGCCTCGGACTCGCCGGTCGCCTCGAGCCGCTCGAGCGCGAACTCACGCACGGTGGCGAGCATCGCGAAGCGCGGCTCGCCGGCGACGCCGCCGGACTCGCGGCGCACGAGGCTCGCCTCCACCAGGGCCCCGAGGTCGGGCAGGTGGTCGGCGGCGGGCTCGCCCTCCAGGGTCGCCACCGCGTCGACCGCCTCGAGGCCGAACGCGCCGGGGAAGGCGGCCAGCCGGCGGAAGAGGCGTCGCGGCGCTTCCTCCAGCAGGTCGTGGCTCCAGGCGATCGTGTCCCGCAGCGTCCGCTGGCGCGCCGGCAGGTCAGGAGCGCCCCGCACCAGCAGGTCGAGCGGCCGGTCGAGGCGGGCGCGAATGGCGGCCGGCGTGAGAACCCGCGCCCAGGCAGCGGCCAGCTCGATCGCCAGCGGCAGGCCGTCCAGACGGGCCGCGATCGCGGCGAGATCGTCGGCAGTCTCCCGGTCGAGACGGAGGTCCGGCGCCACGACGCGGGCCCGCTCGACGAGCAGCGCGACAGCGGGCGAGCGCCCGACCGCCTCCGGGTCGCCGGCCGCGTCGGGCGCCGGCGTGGCGAGCGGCGCCAGGGCCAGCTCCACCTCGGCCCGCAGGCGCAGCGGCCCTCGGCTCGTGACGAGGATCGTGAGGCCCGGGCAGACGTCCAGCAGGTCGCCGACTCCGGCCGCAGCGGCCAGCAGGTGCTCCATGTTGTCGAGGACGAGGAGGGCACTGCGGCCAGCGAGCCCGTCCCGCAGCCGCTCGAGCGGCGGCCGCGGGTCGGCCTCCGCCAGGCCGAGCGCGGTCGCCGCCGCGGCGAGGACCCCATCCGGCTCGACCAGCGCCGCCAGCGGGGCGAAGCCGACCGGCCCGGACGTGGCGCGCGCGCGCCCCGCGGCGGTCGCCAGCCTCGTCTTGCCCACCCCGCCGGGCCCGGTCACGGTGACGAGGCGAACGTCGGGCCGACCGAGGAGCTCGCCGAGCGCGGTGAGCTCGCGCTGCCGCCCGATCAGAGGTGTCGGCTCGGGCGGGAGCGCGGCGGCGGTAGACAGGACCGGCAACCGGACTCCTTCGCGGGCGCCTATCTTCCGCCACCGCGTGCCGGCGCGATAGGCGCCGGGTTGTCCCCTGCCCGAGCCATAGACTGCCCGGGTCGAACGGGAAGGGGGGAAGGATGAGCGAACCCAGGTTCACGAGCCGCGTCCGCATCGCGCGCGAGCGTCCGCCGCTGCGCACGGCCGAGCTGCTCGAGACGGGCGAGACGGTCACCTTCGGCACGCCGGGCTATCAGGGCGATTTCTACGGCTTCGGGCAGGGGGAGCTGCGCGAGCACGGGGGCACCTTCGACTTCCTGCTCGCCTCGGTCGCGGCCTGCCTCACGGGCACCTTCGGGAGCGCCCTCAAGGCGCGCGGCATCCCGTCGGACGGCGACCGGCTCACCGCCGAGGGAGAGGCCGAGGTCGAGGTCGAGGACGACGTGATGGTGATGCGGCGGATCACGGTGCGCTACCGCCTGCGCCTCGACGACGAGAGCAAGCGGGAGGCGGCCGAGCGCGCCCACACGCACCACGCGAGCGTCTGCGGCGTCGCGCGCTCCGTGACGCCCAGCCTCGAGATCCGCACCGAGCTCGAGCTCGTCGCAGCAGGGGAGCCGGCTCCCGCCTGACGCTCGCGGGGCCCCGATGGCCCCGAACGCCTCGAGCGCGCGCTCGAGATGCGCCTCGGTCTCCTCGAGCGACCCGGCGGCCATCTCCACGCCGCCCAGGGCTCGTCGGGCGATGCCCTCCGACCACCGACCCCCGGCCTCGTGAAGGGAAAGGGCGGCGCTCGCCACCTCCCGCGCGGTCGATCTCCCCCCGCCGCAGGTGCGCTTCGCTGAGCCAACCCTGATACCAGCTCACCAGCCGGGGGTATTCGAAGCGGCGCATCTCGGCGATGGCGCGCTCATGGTGACGGACCGCCCGGTCCTGGTCGCCCTGCTCCCGGAGAGCCAGCCCCATCCAGCCGTGGCCGAAGGCCGTGTTCAGGGGGTCGGGGGAGAGCTCGAGACTCCTGGAGCACCAGTCCACGGCCTCCTCGCCGTCGCCGCGGGTGGCGTGGATCCAGCCCGTGGTCCACGCCCCATAGCTCCGCACCCGCGGATCCCCCATCGCCTC
>JAWVEW010000532.1:0-2862 GCA_033856495.1 Miltoncostaeaceae bacterium
TCATCGGCTTGCGCCCGTGGCGGTGCATCGCGATCAGCGCCGCGGCGTGGTCGTCGGGGTCGAGCAGGGTCACCTCGCCGCCGATCAGCTGGGCGTTCTGGCCGGGGCCGCGGCGGCGTCGCAGGTAGGCCATCTGACGATCGACCGCGGCAAGCGTGTGCGCCCCGTCGACGCGCACCCCGTTCGCCTCGCGGCCGTGGTAGCAGGGCGTGCAGGCGAGGTCGCAGCGCGGGAAGACGCCGTGGGTCCCCTCGCAGCCGGCGTTGCGGCGCCCCAGCGTCTGGGCCGGCGTGCGGACCGCCTCCGGAAGCTCGTCCCAGCGGCGCGCGAGCGCCTCCTCCAGATCCCGCGGCACCGGGCGCGTCAGCTCCCGCAGCCTCCGCAGGGCGCGTGCCACGCGGCGCGCGCGGGCGGGCCAGGACCGGCTCACGTGCCCACGATGTCGAGCAGCAGCGTGACCACCACGACGACCGCCGCCGCGCCCGCCGCCAGCGCGAGGAGCGCTCCCGCGAGCAGCATCCAGGCGCGCCGCGTCGGCGCGGGGCGCGGGGTCATCCCTCCGCCTTGTCCACGAAGGTGACCCTGAACGCCTCCGCGCCGGGCGCCGTGATGTCGAAGGAGACCCCCCAGTGGCCGACCATCACGAGCGCCGGGGCGGAGCGCCCGTAGACGCCGGGCTCGCGCTCCGGGAGCGTGTAGGACTGCTGGCCCATCTCCATGTCCAGCATCGCGAAGCCCGCCACGACGCTCGCGCCGGTCACGGGCCGGCCGTCCCTGGTGATCGCGAGCCGGAAGTCGTTCGCCAGGGCCACCCGGTTCGGCGCGATCCCCAGGGTGATGCGATAGGGCCCGCTCGTCACGACCCGGCTCACCGCGCCGGGGCCGACGTTCGCGCTCACGGCGCCCACGTCGGCGAGCGCCTTCGCCGGCGGCGGGACGCTGGAGAGGACGCTGGCCGCGAGGATGATCCCCACCACGATCGCCACCTCACCCGTCACCAGCCGGCGCAGGAGCCTGGCTGCCCCGGCCCCCAGGGCCTCGTCCTTCCGGGCGGCCGCGGCCACGAGCCGGGGACGGGTGCGGGCGAGGTTCACGCCCGCCAGCGCCATCGCGGCCGCCAGCAGGCCGACCTTGACCAGGATCGCGATGCCGTAGGTGGTCTCCCAGAGCGAGCCGAGCGTGGGAAGTCGCAGGATCGACACCACGGTGCCGGACGCCAGGAGCAGCATCACCGACCCGAAGGCGACCCGCGAGAAGCGCGGCACGACCCTCCCGAGCGCCGCCACCCGCCGTTCGCGGCCCACCCGCCACCAGAGCACGAGCAGCCCGATCAGCCCGCCGATCCAGATCGAGCCCGCGGTCAGGTGGAGCCAGTCGAGCGACAAATAGAGGCCCCGGGGGGAGGTCTGGGACGGGTGCCCGCTCAGGCCCGGCACCAGCATCATCGACGCCCCGGCCAGCAGCGCCCCGCCCGTCGCCAGCAGCTCGGCGCTGGAGCGGACGGCGCGAGCGGGCCGGTCGACCGCGACGCAGACCAGCGCGGCCAGCGCGAAGAGCGCCAGCACGATCTCGAGGTCGAGGAGCGCGCGGCCGAAGGCGGAGGCCCGCATCACGGGGATGAGCGCGGCGAGGTCGGTGACGGGGCGCAGTGCGAACTGGGCGGTCGCCAGCGCGAGGTAGACCGGCACCGCCAGGAGCGCCACCCCGAGCGCAACGACGAGCGCGATCGTGACGCCGCGCAGCGAGGCTCCGGGCACCAGGCGCACGAGCGGCCGGGCGATGATGGTGCGGAACACGAAGAGCCCGAGGGCGGCCATGATCGCCAGGAACGCCACCCAGCGCGCCGCCACGAGCGAGGGGGTGGCCGCAGTCTCGCTGAGCGACGGGATGGCGAACTGCGGTGGCGGGCCCGGGCTCGGCCCCACCGCGAAGGTGAAGGCCCCCCGCACGGGGTGCCCGTCCGCCGAGATCACGCGCCAGTAGACGAGGTACCAGCCCTGCGGAATCCGCTGCAGGGGCACGACGATCTGGTTGGCGTTCGCCGGCGAGCGGCGAGGCGAGCCGGCGACCTGCTGGTGGCCCCCGGCGTCGGTCACCGAGATGATCGCGAAGCGGGGCTCGACCGGCTCGCTGTAGGTGAGCGCCACCTGCGCCGGCGCCGCGTTGACGGTGCCGGTGGCCTGCGGCGTGGCGCCCGTCAGCACCGCGTGCGCGAAGGCGCTCCCGGGCAGCGCGAGCGCGGCCGCGAGCGCGGCGAGCAGCACGAGCAGGGCCACCCGGCCGCGAGCGCTCACGCCAGCGGCCTCCGCCCGGCCGCCAGCGCCAGCACCGCGACCACGACACCCAGCGAGCCGACGATCAGCGCCACGATCGCCAGCGTGGAGCTCGAGCCGCCGCCGATCGAGGACACGCTCAGCACCATCGGCGCCGGCGCGTCGGAGCCGTCCGGCCCGGTCCACTCCACCACCCTGCCGTCGGAGTACGTCTGGCGCACCGGGAAGGCGTAGGTGCGGCCGGCGGGGGCGCTGGCGTTGAAGCGGAAGACCGCGTCCTCGCCGGTGCGCACCGCGCCGCCGCTCCAGGTCACGCTCCTGACGACCGCCTCCTCCCCGGCGCCGGTCTGGGTCACGCGCCGGGTCCAGCCCGCCGCCGGCTCGAAGGAGTCGATCGCGAACCCCGACGGGACCGTCATCGTGATCGCGACGGTGGTGGCGCCCGGCTCCTCGGTCGGCACGGAGAGCGTGAACTGCTGCAGCGCCTTGGTGGCGACGGGCGGGCTGACGATGGCGTGGGCGAGCGCGCTCGGGACCAGCGCCAGCGAGCCGGCCAGCGCCAGGCCGAGCGCCGCCCGCAGCCGGATGC
>JAWVEW010000533.1:0-6118 GCA_033856495.1 Miltoncostaeaceae bacterium
GTCACCGGGGGCACCCTCATCGTCACCACGCCGAGCTTCGGCCCCGACGGCGGCCGCCGCCACGGCCTGCCGATCAACGAGCCGTCCTGGTGGGAGGACGCGCGCGCGAACCGGCCCTTCCGCCGGATCGTGGTCGGGGCGGACGGGCTCCCGGATTGCGGCCATCTGACGCTCGCCACCTTCCGCTGGTGGACCGAGCGCTTCCTGCGGCACGGCCTGGCGCGCAACTGCGACCTGGAGCTCGCGCTGCTGGACGAGGGCCCGCGGCCGCTGCGCCGCCACGGCTGGAGCCTCTACGCGCTGCACGAGGTGCGCTCGCCGGAGTTCGTCGTCGGCGAGACCGACCGGCGCCAGGGCGGCGAGGGGTTCGGGCCGCCCGTGGTGGGGCCGGATCGGCGCCGCGGGCGCTTCACCGGCGCCAGGGCCTCGCTGCACCTGCTGCCCCAGCCCGGTTGGGAACGGGCGGCGCTGGCGCTCTCGGTCTGGGCCGGCCCCGAGACCCTGGCCCACGACCGCCGGCTCGACATCACGGTGGCGCCGGCGCTGGCGGACGAGGGCGCGGCGCCGACCCGGGCGAGCTTCCGCGTCAGGCCGGGCGGCTGGCGCGAGCTGACGGTGCCCGACGTGCCCGTGGACGGCGGCATCGTTCACGTGAGCCTGGAGACCGATCCGACGACGCTCCCGCCCCGCTACACGCGGAAGGGCGCGGTCGCGGGGCCGGCGGTGGGCGTCTGCCTGGCGCGGGCGGCGCTCGTCCCGACCGGCGCTCGCATGGCGGTCGACCTGGAGGCCCGGCGGATGGGGCCGCCGGTGCTCGAGACCCCGGAGCTTCGGCTGGTGGGGATCGAGCGCCGGCGCGGCGCCGCGGAGCTGACGGTGGCCGTCACCGCCACGCCGGCGCTCGAGGCGCTCGCGGCCCAGGCGGCCGAGCGCGGGGTGCCGCTGCGGCTGGGCGGCCACCTGCTGGGCGAGAACGGCGCGCTCCTGAGCTACGACGGTCCGCGCAGCTCCCCCATCGACCGCCGCTGGCTCGACCTGGGCTCGACGGTCCGGCGGCTGGCCGTCGACGAGCCCGCGCCCCGCGTGCAGGTGGAGCTGGTGGCGGAAGGGCTCTGGTGGGGCGCCGAGGTCGGCCTGGCCCCCATCGAGGCCGCGCTGCCGCCGCTCGAGCCGCCGGCGCCTGCGGGGCCGCCGCCGGGCCCCCCGCCTCCGCCCGCCGCGCTCGACGCCGCGCTGCCCGCGATCGTGTCCACGCGGCCCTCGGACCTGGACCCGGCCATCTTCGACACGTACGCGCGCAGCGAGCTCTCGCGGCTGATGATGGTCGTGGCGCTGGTCGGGGAGCACCCGCCCGAGCGACTGCTGCACGTGAACGCCTATCCCTTCACGCTGGCCCAGCTGTTGGAGCAGGCGTTCCCGCGGGCGGTGTTCGAGCGCATCAACCCGGGTGGGATCGGGGGCGCCGAGATCGAGCATGCCCTCGTGGACCCGGCCGGGGCGCAGGTCCGGCTCGTCCGCTCGCGCGTCCTCGACTCGGAGACCGAGCCCCTGCCCTTTCCCGACGGGTCGTTCGACACCGCGGTGCTCAGCGGCGTGCTGACCTGGCTCGCGCGCGACCCCGCGGCCCTCGTCTGGGAGCTGCGGCGCGTGCTCGCGGCCGACGGACGGCTCATCCTGGCCACGGCCAACGTCGCCCGCGCCGGCAACGCGCGCCGGCTGTCCGATGGGCTGGGGATCGCGGGCACGCTCACGGCTGCCGGCCGGGGCGCGCCGCCGGTGCGCGAATACGCCGCCGAGGAGCTCTTCGACCTGCTGGCAGGCAACGGCTTCGCGATCGAGCGGCACCTGACCCGCTCGCTCGCCCCGCTGGAGGGGCTCGACGCCGCCTGGTTCGCCGCCGCGGACGACGACGGCTCCGGCGACATCCACTACGTGGTGGCCCGTCCCGCCGAGCGCTCCGAGCCCTACCGGCCGGCCTGGCTCTACGGCTAGCCCGTGAAGATCGCGATGGTCGGGACCCGCGGGATCCCGGCCGCCTACAGCGGTTTCGAGACGGCGGTCGAGCAGCTGGCGCCGCGCCTCGCCGCGCGCGGGCACGAGGTCACGGTCTACTGCCGCAAGGGCGCGGTGGAGCGCCGCGAGCGCCACGCCGGCGCGCGCCTGGTGCACCTGCCGACGGTCCGGAACAAGTACCTCGACACCCTCGCGCACACCGCCCTCTCGACCGTGCACCTCGCCGTCCGGGGGCGGCCGGACGTGGCGATCTACTTCATCGCCGGCAACGCGCCGCTGGTTCCGCTGGCGCGCCTGGCCGGCGTGCCGGCGCTGCTCCAGATCGACGGCCTGGACAGCGAGCGGGCCAAGTGGCCGGCGGCGGCCCGGGCCTACCTGCGGCTCGCGGAGCGCCTCGCTCCGGCGGCCGCGACGATCGCCGTCACCGACAGCGAGCGCGTGGCGGACGACTACGAGCGCCGCTACGGCCGGCGGCTGGCCGCGGTGCCCTACGGCGCCGCGCTGCCCGACCCGGGCGGCAGCGCCCTCTGCGAGCGCCTCGGCGTGGAGCCGGGGCGCTTCGTGCTCTTCGTGGGGCGCCTCGTGCCCGAGAACAACGCCCACCTGCTGGTCGCGGCACAGCGCCTGGCGCGCTGCGGCTGGCCGCTCGTCGTGGTCGGGGACGCCCCCTACTCGGAGCGCTACATCGCGGACCTGCGCGCCGCCGCGGGGCCCGTCGTGCGCATGCCCGGCGACGTGTTCGGCGACGGCTACCGGGAGCTCGTGCACCGCTGCGGGATCATGTGCGCCCCGACCGAAGCCGGGGGGACCCACCCGGTGATCCTGGAGGGCCTGGCCGCCGGCGCGGCGCTGCTCGTGAGCGACCACCCGCCCAACCTGGAGACCGTCGGCGACGCGGCGGCGAGCTTCCCCCTGGCCGGCGGCGCGGCGGCGCTGGCGGCCGGGCTGGACGACCTGGCGGCGGACCCCGCCCGCCGGGCGGCGCTCGGGGCCGCCGCACGGTCGCGGGCGGCCGAGCGGTACGGCTGGGACCGCTGCGCCGAGCGCTACCTGGCGCTCTGCCGGCTCGCCCGCGAGAGGGCCGCCCGCACCAGGGCCCAGTAGCAGCGCAGCACCAGGCCCAGCGCCCGCGTGCGACCGGCGGCGCCGAGGAACGGCGAGTCCAGCTCCGGCCGCAGCGCGGCCGCGAACTCGGCGGCGCCCACCCGGGCCCCCGCCTGGATCCGGCGCCGCTCGGCGAGCGTCCGCGGCAGCGCGCGGGCGACGCCGGCGAGGGCGCGCAGCTTCTGCCGGCCCCACCCGGACGCCGCCGCGTAGGCGAGCACGGCGGGCTCGGCAGCGACCAGCGCCGGCAGTACCAGCGCCAGCAGCGGCGCCGGGTAGGTGCGCAGCACCAGCAGCCAGCGGTTGCGCTCCAGCAGCCGCCACTTCTCGCCGCCCTTGTGGAACTCGTAGTCGTGGCGGACGCGGGCCGCAGGGAGCAGGCCGAAGGCCCGCCCGGCCAGGCGCAGACGGTGGGAGAGGTCGACGTCCTCGCCGTACATGAAGAAGCGCTCGGCGAAGCCGCCGAGCTCCGCGAAGGCCTCGCGGCGGACCGCCAGGCAGGCGCCGGAGAGGAATCCCACGGGCGCCGGCTGCGGTCCCACCGAGCCGGAGGGCTGGCCGTGGCGGCCGGCCCATGCGAACCCGAGGTAGTGGGCGACGCCGCCCGCCGTGTTGACGCGCGCGCCGTCGGCCAGGGTCACGAGCCCCATCCAGGCGTCCCAGCCCGCCGGCGGCCGGCGCAGGGCGGCCAGGCAGCCCGGCTCGGGCACGCAGTCGGGGTTGAGGAACAGCAGCACGTCGGCGCGCGCGGCCCGGGCGCCGCGGTTGCAGGCGGCGGCGAAGCCGAGGTTGTCGCCGGTCTCGATCACCCGGTCGACCGCCGGGTGGGCCGCGGCCAGCGCCGAGGTGCCGTCCGCGGAGGCGTTGTCGACCACCAGGACCTCGTCGCCGTCCTCGCGCTGCGCGGCGAGCGCGTCGAGCGTCGGCAGCAGGCCGGCGCCGGTCCGGTAGGTCACGATCACGACGCTCAGGCGGGGGGTCGCCGTCACGGGCGCTCGGCGAGGGCCGCCCGGTAGACGGCGACCGTGAGCTCCGCGCAACGGTCCCAGCTGAAGGCGGCGCTTCGGGCCAGGCCCCGCTGCCGCAGGTCGGCGGCCAGCTCCGGGTCGGTCAGCACGCGCCGGAGCGCGGACGCCAGCGCCTCCTCGTCGTCGGGGTCGACGAGCAGGCCGGCGTCGCCGACCACCTCCGGCAGGCTCGTGCGGTCGCCCGCCACCACCGGCGCGCCGCAGGCCATGGCCTCCAGCACCGGCAAGCCGAAGCCCTCGTAGCGCGAGGGGAAGGCGAAGCAGGCGGCCGAGCCGTACAGGCGCACCAGCTCGTCGTCGCTCACCCGGCCGGCGCGGACGACGCCCGCGCCCGCCCCCGCCAGGGCGCGCTCGAGCGCCGCGTCCCGCCAGCCGCGCCCGCCGACCAGGACCAGCGCGTGCTGGGCATCCTGCCCCCGCACGCGGGCGAAGGCGCGCAGCAGCGTGCCCAGGTTCTTGCGCGGCTCGAGCGTGCCCACGGCCAGCACGTACGGGCCGCGGATGCCGAACCGGCGCTCGAGCCAGGCCGGATCGCGCGCGGTGGGACGGAAGCGCGGGTCCACCCCGTAGGGGGTCACGACGATCCGCTGCGGCGCCACCCCGACCAGCTCCGTCAGCTCCCGCGCCGTGTGCTCCGAGCCCACCAGCACCCGCGCCGCCCGGCGCGCCGCCGCCGCGACGACGGTCCGCTGCTGGAGGACGTTCAGCCGCGTGAAGAGCTCCGGAAAGCGCCAGGGCAGGGCGTCGTGGAGCGTCAGGACGAGCGGGATGCCGCGCGCCCGGGGCCAGAAGGGCCCGCTGGCGTGGAGGAGCTGCGCGCCCAGCCGGCGCGCCCGGCCGCCCGCCACGAGCGGGTAGTAGACGAGCTCCCGGGCGAGGCCGGCGCCGATTCGCCGCGCCGCCCCCCCACCGGTCCCCGCCCGCGAGGCGGCGTGGCGCAGGCGCCGCAGCTCCACGTCGCCGCGGCGCTCGAGCGCGGCGGCCAGGTCGAGCGTGTACCGGCCGGCGCCCGCGGGGGCGAGGAGCGCCGGCGTCTCGTCGTAGGCGACGCGCAGGCTCAGCCCAGGAGCTCCGCGTAGACCGCCGCCAGGCGCTCGGCCGCCGCCGCCGTCGAGTAGCGCTGGACCCGCGCCGGGTCGGGCGGCCCGGAGCGCGCATCCGGCGCGGCGGCGAGCGGCCCGGTGGCGAGGGCCCGCGCAAGGCCCATCCAGTCGCCGGGCCGGAAGAGGGTCGCGTCAGCGCCCACCACCTCGGGGATCGCCCCCGACGCCGCGGCCGCCACCGGGACGCCGGCGGCGAGCGCCTCCGCCAGCACCATCCCGAACTGCTCCTCCCAGAACCGGGTCGGCAGGCTGGCGAGGACGACGCAGGCGGCCCGCGCGTAGACCGCTGGCATCTCCGAGTAGGGGATGGTGCGCCGCAGCTCAACCCGGCCGTCCAGGCCGAGGTCGGCAGCATAGCGGCGTAGGCGCGCCTCCTCGGGCCCGCTCCCGATCACCAGCAGGCGGGCGGAGATCCACTCACCGGCGGGGCCTCGGACCAGCCCGCGCTCCAGCGCGGCGAGCGCGCGCATCACGTCCTGGTGGCCCTTCTCCCAGACGAGCCGCCCAGGGGAGACGATCAGGCGCTCGCCGCGGGCCCCGGCGGCCCCGCCAGCAAAGGCCTCGCGATCGACGCCGGGCGGGTGCACGCGGATCCGCTCAGGCGGCGCCCCCTCCAGCAGCAGGCACTGGCGGGCGCGCTCGGTGGTGGCGAGGAAGAGGTCGATGGCGCCCATCGTCTCGGCCCGGTAGCGGCGGCCGCGGGCGGCCCGGTAGGCGCCGAGGAAGGGGATCGTCTCCCAGACCGTGGCCACTAGCCGGAAGCCCATGCGCCGGCGCAGCCGCGCCGCGCCCCGCGTGAACCAGGGGTCGATCTCGGCGGCGTGGACGATCCGCGCGCCCTCCAGGTGGCGGGCCAGGGCCAGGTAGCGG
>JAWVEW010000534.1:0-18721 GCA_033856495.1 Miltoncostaeaceae bacterium
GCTCGCCGCGGTGGGCGCCGACCCCGTCCAGGTGCGCCGGCCCGAGGAGCTCGAGGGCCTCGACGGCCTGGTGCTCCCCGGCGGCGAGAGCACCACGGTCGGGCTGGTGGCGCAGCGAACGGGCCTGCTGCCGGCCCTGCGGGCCGCGATCGTGGAGCAGGCGCTCCCGGTCTTCGGCACCTGCGCCGGCCTGATCATGCTGGCGCGCGAGACCACCGGCGGCGCGCAGCCGCTGATCGGCGGCCTCGACCTGGTGGTGCGCCGCAACGCGTTCGGCCGCCAGGCGGCCTCCTTCGAGGCCGAGCTCGAGGTCCCCGCGCTCGGCCCGCAGCCGGTGCCGGGGGTGTTCATCCGGGCGCCCTGGATCGAGTGGGCGGGGCCCGGCGTCGAGGTGCTGGCGAGCCATCGCGGCCACATCGTGGCGGCGCGCCAGGGGGACCGGCTGGTGACGGCGTTCCATCCCGAGCTCACCGGCGACCGCCGCTTCCACGCATCGTTCGTGGACGGCCTGCGCCGGCGCCGGGAGCGTCGCGAGGAGGAGCGGGCGAAGGGGAGGCTGCGTGTCCGGGCACAGTAAGTGGGCGACCATCAAGCGCAAGAAGGGGGCGGCCGACGCCAAGCGCGGGCAGCTCTTCTCGAAGCTCTCGCGGCAGATCATCGTCGCCGCCAAGGAGGGCGGCGCCGACCCCGAGTCCAACGCCACGCTGGCCGCGGCGATCCAGAAGGCGCGCGACAACTCGATGCCGAAGGACAACATCGAGCGCGCGATCCAGCGCGGCGCCGGCGCGGGGGACGGCGAGTCCTACGAGGCGATCGTCTACGAGGGCTACGGTCCGGGCGGCGTGGCGATCATCTGCTCGATCCTCACGGACAACCGCAACCGCACGGCCAGCGACGTCCGCTACATCTTCACCAAGAACGGAGGGGCGCTCGCCGGGCCGGGCAGCGTGGCCTGGCAGTTCGACCGCAAGGGCGTCGTGGTGATCGACCGCGAGGGCGTCGACGAGGACGTCCTGATGGAGCTGGCCCTGGAGTCCGGCGCCGAGGACATCGCCGAGGACGGCGAGCAGTGGCAGGTCACGACCGACCCCACCGACCTCGCCAGCGTCCGGCGGGCGCTCGAGGAGGCCGGCATCGCCTACGCCTCCGCCGACCTGTCGCTGGTGCCCAAGACGACCGTGCAGCCCACCGAGAAGGAGGCCCGTCAGCTCCTGCGGCTGGTGGACGCCCTCGAGGACAACGACGACGTCCAGGAGGTGGTCGCGAACTTCGACATCTCCGAGGAGGTCCTGGAGGCGGTCGCCGGCTGATCCTGGGCGTCGACCCGGGGCTCGCCGCCACCGGCTACGCGGTTCTCACCCGTCGCGCCGGGCGGCTGGTGGCGCTCGCCCACGGCACGCTGCGCACGTCGCCCCGAACCGCCCATCCCCAGCGCCTGCGATCGCTCCACGACGGCATCGCCGCGCTCCTGGCCGATCACGAGGTGACCGGGGCGGCGCTGGAGGCGTGGTTCGTGCACCCTGTCAGCCGGGCGGCGATGGGCATGGCCGAGGCGCGCGGCGCGATCCTCGTGGCGCTCGCGGGCGCCGAGTGCCCGGTGCGCGAGTACCCCCCCACCGAGATCAAGAAGGCGGTCGTCGGCACCGGCACAGCCGACAAGGCCCAGGTGCGCGCCATGGTGACGCGCCTCTGCGGGGTCTCGCCCTCCACCGACCACGTCGCGGACGCCCTGGCGGCCGCGATCTGCGACCTGCACCGGGCGCCCCTGCGGGCTGCCATCCGGGAGGCCGGGTAACCTCAGCGACGTGATCCGATCCGTGCGCGGCCGCCTGCTCGCGATCGACGAGGACGGCGCCGTCGTCGAGGTCGGTGGCGTCGGGCTCCTGCTGCGGGTCTCGCCCGCCACCGCCCGCCGCCTGCCGCAGACCGGGGAGGAGGCGCAGCTCTTCGCCCACCTGGTGGTGCGCGAGGACGCGCTCGACCTCTACGGCTTCTCGAGCCGGGAGGAGCGCGCGCTCTTCGAGGCCTTCCTCTCGGTCGGCGGCGTCGGCCCCCGCACCGCGCTCGCGCTCTGCGGCCTCGACGCGCCGGACGCGCTGCGCCTGGCGATCGCCCGCGGCGACGCCGCCAAGCTCCAGGGGGCGCCGGGGGTGGGCCGGCGGACCGCGGAGCGGGTGGTGCTGGAGCTTCGCGAGCGGCTGACGGCGGCCGACGGCGCGGCCGCGGGGGCCGCCGGCTCGGCCGACGCGCACCTGTCGGCGCGGGAGGGGCTGGTCGCGCTGGGCTTCCGGATCGAGGAGGCGGAGGCGGCCCTCGCGGACGCGCCCGAGGGGATGGACGCCGAGCACCTGCTGCGGCACGGCCTCGCCCGCCTGCGCCGGACCGTCGCCAGGTGAGCTCGGAGCGCCTGGCGAACCCCGCTGCGGCGGGCGTCGACGAGGACCTCGACCGTTCGCTGCGCCCGCGCACCCTGGCCGCGTTCATCGGCCAGGAGACCGCGAAGGCCCAGCTCGCGATCTTCCTCGAGGCCGCCCGCCAGCGCGGCGAGGCGCTCGACCACGTGCTGCTGGTGGGGCCGCCGGGGCTCGGCAAGACCTCGCTGGCGGCGATCGTCGCCACCGAGCTGGGGGTGGGGTTCCATCCCACCAGCGGGCCGGTGCTGGAGCGCAAGGGTGACCTGGCCGCGGTCCTGACCGCGCTCGAGCCCCACGACGTGCTGTTCATCGACGAGTGCCACCGCCTGAACCGCACCATCGAGGAGGTGCTCTACCCGGCGATGGAGGACTTCCAGCTGGACGTCGTGCTCGGCCAGGGGCCGTCGGCGCGGACGCTGCGGCTGGAGCTCCCCCGCTTCACGCTGATCGGGGCGACCACCCGCACCGGGCTCCTGACGACCCCCCTGCGGGACCGCTTCGGGGTCGTCCAGCGGCTCGACCCCTACCGGCCGGAGGAGCTGGCGGCGATCGTGGCGCGCTCCGCCGGCCTGCTGGGAGCCGCGATCGACGACGACGGCACGGAGGCGATCGCGCGGCGGGCGCGGGGGACCCCCCGGATCGCCAACCGCCTGCTGCGCCGGGTGCGCGACGTGGCGCAGGTGCGCGGCCACCCCCTGATCGACCGGGCGGTGGCGGAGGACACGCTCGAGTTCCTGCGCGTCGACGCCCTCGGGCTGGACGAGCTCGACCGGCGGATCCTGCGCAGCCTCGCCGTGACCTTCGAGGGCCGGCCGGTGGGCCTCAGCACGCTGGCCGACGCCGTCGGCGAGTCGCCCGACACGATCGAGGACGTCTACGAGCCCTACCTGCTGCAGGAGGGGCTGCTGCTGCGCACGCCGCGCGGGCGCATCGCCACCGCGCGCGCCCACCGCCACCTGGGGGTGCCGCCGCCCCAGCACGCGGGGCAGCCGGGCCTCTTCTGAGTCAGTCGATCGCGCGCCGGTAGAAGGCGCGGGTGCCGACCACCATCAGGACGGCGACGGCGCCGACCAGCACGACCAGGCAGATCCAGGGAGCGATGTGGGGAACGCTCGGAACGAGCGCCGCGCGCTCCGCCTCGCTGACGTAGGTCATCGGGTTGGCGGCGGTCACCACCTGGAACCAGCGCAGCCGCTCCAGCGACGGCCACGGGTACTGGCTGCAGCCCGTGAAGAGCAGCGGCGTGAAGACCAGCGAGAAGAGGAGGCTGATCCGGCTCGGCTGCACGAGGGTGCCCAGCACCAGCCCGAAGCCGGCGCCCACGAGCGCGCCGAGCACGGTGCCGGCAGCGAAGAGCGGGAGCGCCTCCCAGCGCCACGGGATGGAGCCGAGGATCAGCACCCCGATCGGGATCATCACGAGCACCGCGACGATCGCGCGCAGGGTGGCGAAGAGCACCTTCTCCGCCACGACGAACGAGGTCGGCATCGGCGCGAGCAGACGGTCCTCGATCTCGCGGGTCCATCCGAACTCGGCCACCAGCGGGAAGGCGAGCGTCTGCATGCTGGTGATCACCGCGGTGAGGGCCAGGAGCCCGGGGAACAGCAGGTCCGCGTAGTTGTTCTGCGTGTAGCCGAGGCTGGCGAGCACCTTGCCGAACACGAACAGCAGGAACAGCGGCTGCAGGATGACCTGGGCGAGGAAGGCGGGCAGCTCCTTCCAGGTGACGTAGAGGTCCCGGTGCAGCACCGCCAGGAACGCGCTCAGCTGGCTGGAGGACATGGAGCCGGCGGGCTCGGCGTGCGTGCTCAGCGGAGCGTCCTGCCGGTCAGGTGGATGAAGACGTCCTCGAGCGTCGGGGCCCCGAGCCTGACGTCGCTGAGCGCCAGCCCGCGCCGGGCGAGCGCGGCCGCGGCCGGGGCGACCAGCAGGGACGCCTCGCCCGCGAGGTAGAGCCGGACGCGCGCCGACGGGGGTTGGGCCTCGGCGGCCGGCACTCCGGGCGCGGCGCCGTTCGCCCCCGCGCCCGACTGCAGCCGCTCGACGCGCTCGACGCCCGCCAGCGCCGCGAGACCGGCGACCGCCTCGTCGTCGGCGGGCCGGTCGGTGGTCAGCTCGAGCGTGCTCTCCCCGGAGAGCGAGCGCATCAGCGCCTGCGGCGTGTCGAGCGCGAGCAGGCGGCCCCGGTCCATGATCCCGACCCGGTCGGCCAGCGCCGCCGCCTCGTCCATGTCGTGGGTCGTCAGGACCAGGGTCACGCCCCGCTGCCTCAGCTCGCGCAGGCGGTCCCAGACGAACAGGCGCGCGGCCGGATCGAGCCCGGTCGTCGGCTCGTCGAGGAAGAGCACCCTGGGCGCGTGCATCAGCGCCCGGGCGATCATCACCCGCTGGGACTGGCCGCCGGAGAAGAAGTCCGGCTTCGACCTCGCCCGCTCGAGCAGCCCGAACTGGCCGAGCAGCTCATCGGCGCGCGCCTGCCGCTCCGCCGCCGGAACGCCGTGGTAGGCGGCGTGGTAGACCAGGTTTGCGCGGATCGAGATCGAGCGGTCGAGGTTGCTGCGCTGCGGCACGACCGCGAGCTGGCGGCGCGCCCCGACCGGATCGCGCACGACGTCGACGCCGTCGATGAGCGCGGTCCCCGCGGTGGGCCGCACCCGGGTGGTCAGGACCCCGATCGTGGTCGTCTTCCCGGCGCCGTTGGGACCGAGCAGCCCGAACACCTCGGCCGGCGCGACGGAGAACGAGACTCCGTCCACCGCGTTCGACGGCGACTTGGGGTAGCGCTTCACGAGCCCCGACACCTCGACCGCCGCCACCGTCACGCGCCCACCCTCCGTCTCCGTCTGCGTCTGCCTCCCCGCGCCGCCCGCCGCGCACGGATGGGCCCGGCGGGGCTCCCGAGCGGCAGGCCTCGGCGCGGCTGCCCCCGCGTCGGACACGCGGGAGGCCGGAGGCCGAGCCAGGCGGCCGGGCCGCGTCCGCGACCAACCGAGTTTTGCAGATGAGGCCGCAATCTCGTCGCGCCTGCGGACCGCTGTCACCCCTTCGTAACCGCGGACGCGCTAGCCTCTTGTCTCCGGCCTGGGGGGGGTCGACCAGGGTCCAGCCTGCCGTGGTGGAACGGCTTGCGCGGACGACGTCGACTCGGGTCGGGTGAGCCGCCCGTGTGCATCGACGCGGGCGGCTCGTTCGTGGGCGGGTTCCGGGCCGGGAGCCGGGAGGCTCTCAGGCCCGTGCCGGCTGACCGAGGGCGTCGTGCGCCCGCTCGAGCTGCTGCGCAGTGGGCGCCGGCGGCGAGAGCGGCGACGCGCCCTGCGGCCGCATTCCGTCGAGGATGACGCCCAGGTAGCGGCGCCAGAGGTCGGGCTCGCCGACGGTGAAGCCGACCGCCGAGCCGGCCGCGCAGAGCAGGAAGCCCAGGTCCTCCGGCTCGAGGTCCCCCCGCACCTGCCCGGCAGCCTGGGCGCGGCGCAGGAGCTCCCCCGTCAGGGCGATCAGGCGCTCCTTGGCCGCCCGCACCGTCGGCCCCCCGGAGAGCGTGCCGACCGCCGCGAAGAAGGCCCGGTCCCGGCTCTGCCGCTCGACCACCAGCTCGATCGTCCGGCGCAGCCCCTCCCACGGGTCCTCCGAGTGCGAGGCGGCCTCGGCCGCCGCGAGGATCTCCTCGAGGTGGCGCTCGAGGATGGCGGCGATCAGGTCCTCCTTGGTGGGGAAGCGGCGGAAGACCGTGCCGTGGCCCACGCCGGCCCGGCGCGCGACCTCGTCGGCCGACGCGTCCAGGCCCAGCTCGCCGAAGACCTCGACGGCGGCGGTCATGATCCGCTCGAGGTTCCGCCGCGCGTCGGCCCGGCGCGGCGGGTGCGCCATGCCGACGCGCGCCGGCGGTCCGGCAGGGCCGGCCTCGGGACGGTCGCTCGCGCCGGCGTCAGACGACACCGGGCGCCGCCGCCTCCGCTCCGCTGATGGCGGCCACGTCGCGCCGTCGCACGAGGACGAGGATCAGGACCACACCGAGCAGCATAAGCCCCATGCCGCCGAGGAAGGCCACCCGGAAGCCGTCCACGATCGCGGATGCCCGATCGGCGGCGCCCGGCGCGTGGCCCAGGTCCGTGAGCCGCGTGGACGTGGTGTTGGCCGCCAGCGTCGAGAGGATCGCGAGCCCGAGGGCGCCGCCGATCTGCTGGGAGGTGTTGAACAGCCCCGAGGCGAGCCCCGCGTCTTCTCCGGCCACGTTGGTGGTCCCGATCAGGGTGAGCGGGACGAACGTCAGCCCGAGCCCGAACGCCATGACGATGATGCCCGGCAGGACGTCGGCGACGTAGGAGCCGTCGGGCGACGCGAACGAGAGCAGCAGCAGGCCGACGGCGGCGATCGTCATGCCGGCCAGCGCCACCCTCACCACCCCCACCCGGCCGATCAGCTGCTGCGCCGCGCCGGCGGCGATGACGATCCCGGCCGTCAGCGGCAGGAATCCGAGCCCGGACTGCACGGGCGAGAGGCCGAGGATCTGCTGCACGTACAGGGTCGCGAAGTAGAAGATCGCGAACATGCCGCCGGCGACGGCCAGCATCACCCCGTTCGCCGCGGTCAGGGAGCGGGTCTTGAAGATGCCCAGGCGCACGAGCGGGTGCGCCGTGCGCAGCTCGTGGACGACGAAGCCGGCGAGGAGCACCACCGCGCCCGCCAGCAGCCCGAGCGTCCTGCCCGATGCCCAGCCGTAGTCCTGGGCCTTGACGATGCCGTACACCAGCACCATCAGCCCGCCCGTGACGGCCACGGCCCCGGTGAGGTCGAAGCCGCGCCGGCCCTCCGTCCGCGACTCGGGCACGAAGCGAGCCGCCAGCAGGAAGGTGACGATCCCGACCGGCACGTTGACGAAGAAGATCCAGCGCCAGGAGAGGTACTCGGTGAGGATGCCGCCCAGCAGCAGCCCCACCGCGCCCCCACCCACCGCGATCGCCGACCAGACGCCGAGCGCCTTCGCGCGCGGCGCCCCGTCCGCGAAGGTGGTGGTGACGATGGAGAGGGCGGCGGGGGAGACCAGCGCGCCGCCCAGACCCTGGAGCGCGCGGGCTGCGATCAGGAAGCTCGAGTTGGTCGCGAACCCGTCGAGCAGCGATGCGAGCGTGAACACCACGACGCCGGCGAGGAACAGCCGCTTGCGGCCGAAGAGGTCGGCGGCCCGCCCGCCCAGCAGCAGGAAGCCGCCGAAGCAGAGGGTGTAGGAGTTGATGACCCACTGCAGCGAGCTCGACGAGAAGTTCAGGCTCTCCTGGAGGGTCGGCAGCGCCACGTTCACGATGGTGGCGTCGAGCACCACCATGAACTGCGCCAGGCAGACGAGCACGAGCACGAACCAGGGCCGCGAGGCCTCGCGCGCGGCCGTGGCGGGAGGTGCGATCGAGGTCATGGAGGCTCCCGTTCGACGACGAACCGGACGATCCAATCCGGTTACGGCGGCGGACTGTAGCGGAATCGGACCGAGGCGTCCAGTTCCGCCCGCCGACCGCCCGGGAGGGTCGTGACCGCTTCCGGGCGCCCGTGCCCGGCGATGGGCTAGGGTTGGTGCCGCCGCCGGGTTCCCGTGGCGTGGGAGTTCCCTCAGGTGTTGTTTTCGAGGGTGAGCCCGGCGGTGCTTTCAGCCGCCGCCCCGGCCGGCTGGGGGCGGAGACGGCGTCAGCCGGCGCCGCGCCCGCGCGCCCTGCGACCGCCGTCGATCAGGCTGCGGATCTCATCGTAGTGCTGGTTATCGGCGCGCAGCCGCGAGAGCTCCTGCTCCTGGCGGTGGGCGAGGTCGGCGAGCTCCTGGAGCGCCGCCCGCGCGCGCTCGAGGACGGCTGCGGCGTCATCGCCGCCGCCGGCAGCCCGCCAGGCCCGGCCCCGCGAGGCCCGCACCTGCCCCGGCGCGGTCGGCGCGGGCGGTCCGCCCTCGCCGCGGCGGCGAGCAGCGCGGTAGTAGTTGGCGGCCACGCTGGCGGCGCGGCGGCCCGTCTCGCCGGCGATCCGCGCGAAGGCCTCGCTCTTGCTGATGCCCTCCAGCAGGATCCGCTCCACCTGCTCGTAGATCTCGGACGCGATCGCGCCCCGCCGGCCCGGGCGCTCGGCCTCGAGGCTGCTGCCGGCGGGGCCCGCCCCTGGCGCGCCCTCCTCGGCCGCGTCCGGAGCATCCGGCTCCCGGTCCGGGGTGTCCTCGTCCTCGAGCCGTCCTCCGGTCATCGCGATGCTCCTTGAAGGGGGGCGTCCGCCCCGATGTCGGTCCTGCCGCGACCATACCGTCGCGCCTCCCGGCGCGGCGGTCAGCCGGTGCGCCGCTCCTCGTAGGCCTGGCGCGCCGCCTCGACCGCCGCCGAGCGGGTGCGATGGGTTTGCTCCGCCCGGGTCCGGGCCTCGGCGTTCGAGCGCTCGATGCCCGCCAGCGAGCCCTGGAAGCGGGGCGCCACGTAGCGGGCGAGCAGCTCGTAGCTCTGCAGCACCTTCTCCCGGGGAGCCCACTCGTGAGCCCAGGCGAGCAGCGCGCCGAACCCGCCGCTCAGCTCCCAGAGGCGCTCGATCGCCTCGACGCAGTCGTCCGGCGTCCCGACGATCCAGCTCCCGCGCTCCACCATCTGGTCGATCACCCGCTCGCGGGGGCCAGGGACCGGGCTGGGGCGCCCGGTCGTCGCCTGGGCGTAGTCGAGCAGGTAGGCGGCGGCCCCCTCCCGGGCGTCGTCGAGCGCCTCCTGCCGCGTCGGGGCGAGGTGGATCGGCACCGTCAGGCGCCAGTCCGCGCGGCGCACCTCGGTTCCGTGCCGTGCCGCCGACTCCTCGGCGATCCGCCACTGCTCGCGCAGGTCCACGGGGCCACCGCCGGCCCTGGCGACGCTCAGCGAGAGCACGCCGCAGCCGTGCTTGCCCGCCAGCACCATGCCGGCCGGCGACTCCATGCTGGTCACCGCGATCGGCGGGCGGGGTCTCTGGAAGGGCCGAAGCTGCAGCACCGCCCCGTGGATCTCGAACCAGTCCGAGACGTGGGTCAGGGGCTCCGTGTCGTCCATCAGGCGCACGATCACGCCCAGCGCCTCATCCATCATGGGACGCAGCCGGGCGGGGTCGATGCCCAGCATGAGCGCGTCCGTGATGTGGCCGCCCGGACCCACGCCGAAGTTCACGCGGCCCCGCGTGAGGTGGTCCAGAAGGACGATCCGGTCGGCCACCATCAGCGGGTGGTGGTAGGGCAGGCTGACCACCCCCGTTCCCAGCCGGATGTGGCGGGTGCGCTCGGCCGCGACCGCCAGGAAGAGCTCCGGCGAGGCGATCGTCTCCCAGCCGGTGCTGTGGTGCTCGCCGACCCACGCCTCCTCGTAGCCGAGGGCGTCGAGGCGGCCGATCAGCTCCAGGTCGCGCTCGAGCGCCAGCGTCGGGTTGTCGCCCACCCGGTGGAAGGGGGCGAGGAAGACGCCGAACCGGAGGGGTCCGATCACCGGCCGGCGGCGAGCAGTCGCCGGTAGACGTTCATGTCGGCCCGGGTCCAGTCGCCGTGGGTCTGGGTCGCCCAGGGCCTGTAGAGCTC
The DNA here is from genome assembly GCA_033856495.1 of Miltoncostaeaceae bacterium. GTDB lineage: Bacteria > Actinomycetota > Thermoleophilia > Miltoncostaeales > Miltoncostaeaceae > JAWVEW01. Next base: position 9,964 of record JAWVEW010000534.1, read on the forward strand.
CCGGTGATACGGGCTGGAGAGGCTCTCGTTGTGTCCGATGACGTTCCGCAGCGCGATCCCGTACCGGGCCATGAGCCAGCGGGTGAGCCGCAGCGACGCCGCGAGCTGGCGGCGGTTGCCCAGGATCTGGGCGTCGGAGGTGCCCACGTGCTCGATGCCGATCGCCACGTAGTTCAGGCCGACCGTGTGCCGGCAGCGCACCGTGGTCGGGACCAGCTGGGCGATGGTGCCGTCGCTGTCCACGATGAAGTGGGCGCAGGTGCCCGGAAGCTGGCCCAGTTCCGCGTCGGGCCGGTCCGAGGCGAAGGTGTTCCAGGCCGAGCTGAACGAGTTGCCGGCGGTGTAGTGCTCGACGATCACCTTCGGCGCCAGCCGCCAGCTCGCGTACGCGCGACCGTAGTGGATGCGGGAGTAGGCGGCGGTCTCCGCCCTGCGCGCTGGCCCGAAGGGGATGGGCCGCTGGACGATCGCCGGCCGCGAGGCCGAGACGGTCGCACCGGCCGCCGGGGCTGCGGGCGGGGCCAGGGCGCAGAGCGCGACGACCGCCGCCGCCATGCCCGCCCACCCTGTCGATCGACGGTCCCGCACGCACCCTCCGCTCGCCGGGAAGCGCGCGGATCGTACCTGCGGCGTCAGCCCTCCGCCGCCGCGAGGGCGGCCGCGACGCTCGTCGTCACCGCGGCGATCCGGTCCACGCCCGAGATCTCGAGCAGGCGCCGCACGGGCGCGCCCTGGGGGACGGCCAGCAGCAGCCGCTGCCCGCGGTCCCGGAGGAGCTCGCCCAGCTCGACCAGGGCGAGCGCCCCGGCGCTGTCGAGGTAGGCGACCCCGGACAGGTCGACGACGACCCCGCCGTCCTCGGCGGGGATCGCCTCCCGCAGGTGCCCCGCCACCCGTGCGGCGTTCGAGCGGTCGATCTCGCCGGTCACCCGCGCGACCCCGTGACCGGCCTGCGCCTCGACCGTGACGCCGGCTCGGGCCGGGCCGCGGGCGGTTGCCGGGGCGGCCTCGGGGGCGGGCGCCGGCGAGGAGGCGGGCCGTCCGGCACGGCCGGTGCCCCGTCGCATGACGACGGTCGTGCCGTCCTCGCCGCGGTCCACCTGGACGGAGTCCATCAGCCGGCGCATCAGCAGGAAGCCGCGCCGCCGGGTGCCGAGGTCGGTGCGGGGCGCGCGCCAGCGCCCGTCGTCGCGTACCGTGACGACGACGCCGCCGGCGGGATCCTGCTCCAGCTCCACCACCACCTCGCCGCGCCGGGTCCCCGCGTAGGCGTGCTCGAGCACGTTGGCCACCGCCTCGCCGCAGGACAGCAGCACGTCGTGCAGCGCCTGGTCGCCGGCCCCTGCGCGGCGCAGCCACTCCCGCAGCTCGGCCCGCAGCCGCGGCAGCTCGTCGGCGCGCGCGGGCCGGCGCAGGCGGAGGGGCTGCGGAGGACGGTGCGCCCTGCGCACGGCGAGGAGGGCCACGTCGTCGCCCGCGGGGCGGTCTGCGAACAGCCGCTCCAGGAGCCGCGAGCAGAGCGCCTCCGGTCCGAGCCCCGCGGCCGCGGCGGCCGCGGCGTGGGTCGCGAGGAGCTCGAGGCCGTCGTCGATGGCGGCTCCGCGCCGCTCGACCGCCCCGTCCGAGTACAGCAGCAGCGTCGCGCCGGACGGGATGTGGCAGGCGGCGTCCGCGTAGACCATGTCGGGCAGCGCCGCCAGCGGCCCCGAGCGCGCCTCCTCGAGGAAGGCCGCCTCGCCCTCGGCCGAGATCACCAGCGGCGGCGGGTGGCCGGCGAGGCCGTAGGTCGCGTCCCCGCTGGCCGGGTCGATCACGACATAGGCGACCGTCGCCACCCGCCCGCCCTCGACGCCCTCGGCGAACCGGCTCAGGCGGTCGAGCGCGCGGGCAGGCGACTCCCCTTCCAGCGCGTACGCGCGCAGCGCGCTCCGCAGCTGGCCCATCGCCGCCGCCGCGGCGGCGCCGCGTCCCACGACGTCGCCCACCGCCACGCCGATGTGCCCGCCGGGCAGCGCGACGGCCTCGTACCAGTCGCCCCCCACCTCGAGGCCCTCGGCGGGGAGGTAGCGCACGGCGATCTCGATGTTCGCCACCTCGGGCAGGGCCGTCGGCAGCAGGCTGCGCTGGAGCGCCTCGGCGAGCCGGTGCTGCGCCTCGTAGCGGGTGGCCCGGCCGAGCGCCTGGGCGCACAGGCGCGCCAGCGTCGCGAGCAGCGCCCGATCCTCGTCGCCGAAGCGCCTCGACTCGCGGAAGGTGAGGCACAGCACGCCCGTGGGCTGCCCCTCGACCAGCAGCGGCAGCGCGGCCACCGCCCCCACGGCCCGGTCCGCGCGGGCGGCGAGCTCGGGGTAGGCGCGCCGCATGTCGCCGCGCGATCCGAGCAGCACCGGCTCCGCCCGGGCCAGCGCGTCGACCGAGGGGGTGGCCGCCATGAGCGACTCGGCGCCGAGCAGGGCCGCGGCCTCGCCGGTGGCGCCGGCCGCGCGGATCGGCTCCAGCCGCTCACCGTCGGGGGACGGCATCAGCAGCCCGCCGGCGGACGCGCCGGCCGCGGCCAGCACGTCGGCGAGGCCGACGTCGGCGACCTCGGACGGCGTCAGGGCGCGCGAGAGGGCGGCCGTCAGCCGCTGCAGGCGCGCGAGGCGCCCGGCCGCGCGCTCGGCGGTGGCGCGCGCCGCCGACTCCGACTGGTAGAGGCGGGCGCGCTCCAGCGCCTGCGCGCACTGCTCGCCGAGCGTGGCGATGAATGCCCGCTCCTCCTCGCCGAAGGGCCGCTCGTCGTCGGCGAAGCTGAACGCCACCCCGCCGATGAGGCGTCCGCGGGCGGTCAGGGGCAGGGCGACGGAAGCTCCGTGGTCGCTGATCCGGGGGGCGTAGCGGGCGGCCCAGGCGGCCCGCGACTCGAGCCAGACCGGCTCGCCCGTGCGGATGGCGTCGGCGAGCGGGATCGGGGCGTCGAGCGGGAACCGGCGGTAGCGCTCCAGGACGTCGGGGGGGTAGCCCACCGTCCGCAGCACCGTGCAGGACCGCTCGCCCCGCAGGGCGACAAGCCCCGCCACCGCACCGAGCGCGACGATCCCCTGCTCGACGACCACGCCGGCCACCTCCTCGGGCGAGACCGCGCGCGAGAGTGCGGCCGTGACGTCCTGGAGGCGCGCGACGCGCTCGCCTGCGCGCTCCGCGTCCCGGCGCGCCCGCCGCTCGGCCTGGTAGAGGCGCGCGTTGGCCACCGCGAGGCCCGCCCGCCGGCCCAGCTCCTCCACCAGCGGCAGGTCCTCGGGACCGAAGCGGCGCTCGGACTCGCTGGTCATGAAGCTGATCGCCCCCAGCGTCCGCCCGCGCGCCCGAAGCGGCGTGCAGATCACCGACCGCGGCTTCAGCGCCCGCATCACCGCGGGCAGCGCCGGGTCCTCGGGCGCCGACTCGAGCGCCAGCCCGTCGAGGTCGACCAGCTCCGGGCGGCCGTCGCGGACGACGCGCAGGACCCAGGGCGGGGCGCCGTCGGGGGTCGACGAGCGGCGCCGCAGCTCCGCCACGCGCTCCCCCTGGCGCGGGTCTCGGTGCACCGTCTCCACCGTCCGGAGCGTGCCGTCCGGCTCCAGCATCCGCACCACGCAGTAGTCGGCCAGGGCCGGCACGGCGCGGTTGGCGAGCCGGGTCAGCCGCTGGTCCACGCTCATCTCGACGTCGAGCTCGGACGACAGCTCGGCCAGCAGCGCCGCGCGCCGCTCGGCGTCCTTGCGGGCGCTGATGTCGCGGGCGATGCCGATGAGCCCGATCACGTTGCCGTCGGGGTCGCGGTAGGGCCCCTTGGTGGTGAGGTAGGTGCGGCGCACGCCGGCCGCCTCGCCGACCTCCTCGAAGGTCCGCACCTCGCCGCGCTCCATCAGCTCGAGGTCCCGGGCGATCAGCGCCGCCGCGGTCTCGGGCGAGTAGAGCTCGGCGTCGTCGCGTCCGATCACGTCCTCCACCGACCGTCCGAGGAGCTGCGCGCCCGCCGAGTTGATCGAGAGGTAGCGGCCGCCCCGGTCCTTCACGAAAACGGCGTCCGTCGTGCCCTCCGTGACCGCCCGCAGGAGCCCGTGGCTCTCGCGCAAGGCCTGCTCCGCCGCCCGCGCCTCGCGGTACACGCGGGCGTTGTCGAGCGCGAGCGCCGCGCCGTCCGCCAGCGCCTCGGCGAGCGCCAGCTCGTCGGCCCCGTAGCGCCCGGGCCGCCCGGAGATGAGCGAGATCGCGCCCAACGTGCGGCCTCGCGCCGCCAGCGGGAGCACCATCGCCGAGCGGAATCCCAGCTCCCGCATGAGGCGCAGGTGCTCGCCGTCCTGGGCGATCTCGGCGATCAGGGCGTCCGGGACCTCGGGCAGCAGCTGGGGGCTGCCGGTCTCGATCGCCGCGATCACGGGGTCGGAGGAGCCGGCGCGGGGCGCGAAGCTCTCGAGCGCCTGCGCCCGCTCGGCGCTGCCCCGCTCGGCGTGGGCGCTGATGGTGCGGCGCAGCGACCCGTCCGGCTCCAGGATGTCGACCAGGCAGAGATCGGCCAGGTCGGAGACGGCCAGGGCCGCCAGGCGGTCGAGCGTCTCGGACTCGTGGAGCGCGGCCGACAGGAGCTGGGGCCCGGACTCGGCCAGGAGGGTCAGGCGCGCGCGCTGCCGCTCCAGCGCTGCCGACATGCTCTCGGCGCGCTGGCGCGCCCGCACCTGCTCGGTGATCTCGATCCCGAGCGCGCAGACCCCCTCCACGCGCCCCTCGGCGTCGCGCAGGGGGTGGAGCACGAAGTTGAAATGGGCCTCCCTGCGCCGCCCGCCGCCGTCGCGGTCGATCCGCGCGGCCACCTCGAGGCCGACGAACGGCTCGCCCGTCCCGTACGCGCGGTCGAGCAGCTCGAAGAAGCCCTGACGGGTCAGCTCGGGAACCGCCGCGCGGATCGGCAGCCCGACGAGCTCGCGCCGGCCGAAGAGCTCCACCGCGGGGTCGTTGGCGAGGGCGATCTGGTGGTGGGGGCCGCGGACCAGCAGGACCGCCGCCGGGATCTGCAGCAGGATCGCGCGAACCTGCTCCAGCTCGGCCTCCGCGGCGGCCCGAGCCGCGCGCTCGGACGCGAGCAGTCGGGCGGTGGCCCGTTCCGCTCGGGCCTGGCCCGGCGGAGTTCCCTGGCGTTGCGTCATGGCGTGCGATCAGGGTATCCGGGCGCGAGGGGTCACGCGCGCGCCGCGCGGCCGCCGCGCCGACGGGAGCCCGGCCGGGCGCGGGGGGTTGCCCGTCGGCCGGGACGTCATCGGGCCACAGATCCCGGATTCCGGCCGGGGCCGGCAGCCCGGGATGCCGCCACGGGCACCGGCCGCTCCCGCTCCGTGTCTCGACGATCGAGGCGAAACGTGTCAGGGGAGTGTTAAGGAAAGGCGGGGCGCGACCGATCAGGAGGTTAAGGCGCGCCCCGGCCGCATGAAGCGGCCCAGCCGGCGCGAGATGGCGGATCACCGATCCGTCCGAACATTGGGAAAGGAGTCCCGTCGATGAATGCTCCCACCAGGCGGCGGCGCGTTCGCGCGCTCGGCTTCACACTGGTCGCCAGCGCCGCGCTCGCGGTCCCGGCCGGCGCGCTCGCGCAGAGCGCCCCCGCAACCGCCCCCGCCATCCAGGCGCACGCCAATGCGTCGCAGTCGGCGCTCGCCCAGGCCGTCCGCATGGTCGCCGGCCCGAACGACGGCCAGGCCCTCCGCGTCTTCATCCGCAGCCGCTCCGAGCTGGGCAAGGCCCGCGCCGGCGCGAACTCCATCGTGAAGCACGCCATCACTCCAGTCGCCCGCGCGAAGGCCGCCGAGGCCCTGGGGATCGTCGCGACCCTCGAGTCCACGAACCTGCCCAGGCTCATCGGCATGATCGACGACGTCGTGGGCCCGTTCCAGAATGCGGTCGCCAAGGCGACGCTCGTCGACACCCTCGCCCGCGACCGGGCGGTCGACGTGCTGCAGGTGCTGCTGGCCGGCGTTCCCGCCGCGGCGCAGGACATGATCAGCCGCACGGTCGCCACGCTCATGACCGGCCACACCGATGAGATCGCCGCCGGTACCGGCGTGCTCGGCCAGATCGACATCCCGAAGGCGGTCAAGAGCATCCTCTCCACGGCCCTCGGCGCCGGGCTGCACGGCCAGGCGGGCGCCGCCGGCGGGCTCAAGGACATCATCGGCATGCTGCCGCAGGACGTCCGGAACACCCTCTCCTCGGCGTTCGCAATGGTGAAGGTCGAGCAGGAGAAGGCGTTCGGCCTGCTGAACGACGTCCTCGCCGGGGCCACGCTCCCGGCGCCGGTCCGCTCCATCGTCACCGGCGTGATGGACACCACGCGCTCCCTGCTCGACGGCCTGCTCTCGAGCCTGGCTCCCTCGCAGCCGGTCGCGAACACGCCCTCCGGCTCCTCGGGCCCCCCGGCCCCCGTCGTCACGGTCCCCGGGACCGGCGGCGTGGTGAGCCCGCTCACTGGCCCCACCGACCTGCTGAGCGGCATCCTCGGCGCCGGCTCGATGCCGATCAACCTGCTCAACAGCATCCTCGGCTCCATCCCGAACCCGATGACCCTCGTCAACGGCATCCTCGGCTCGATGCCCAACCCCGCCACCCTGGTGGGCGGCATCCTCGGCTCGATGCCCAACCCCACCACCCTGGTGAACGGCATCCTCGGCGGCCTGACCGGCGCCACGACCGCCCCCGCTCCGGGGACCGGCACCGGCACGCCGTCACTGTTCCCCGACCCGACCCAGCTGCTGAACGCGCTGCTGCCGGGCGGACTGAACCCCTTCCAGCTCATGAGCAACATCCTGGGAGGCGTGCCGGCGGCGCACTGACCCCTCGCTGACCATCGCGGCCGCGGCCGGCCCTCGGGCCCGCCGCGGCCGCGCGCGTTTCGGGGGCTGGCGGACGTGCGGGCGGCCGCCCGGCGCCGTGGGCTCGTCCCTCGGCAGGCCCCTATGCTGGACGTCCTGCGTCCCGCGAACGAGGAGCCCACACGTGCGAGCCCTGACCTTCCACGCGGCCGGCGACGTGCGCGTCGAGGACGTGCCGGAGCCGACCATCGAGCAGCCCACCGACGCGCTGGTGCGGGTCACGATGGCGGCCATCTGCGGGTCCGACCTCCACGTGCTCCAGGCCGGCGAGGCGTTCGGCTTCGCGCCGGGGACGCGCCTGGGCCACGAGTTCCTGGGGACGGTGGAGGCCGTGGGCGGCGAGGTCGCGGGCTTCCGGACCGGCGATCGGGTGATGGCGTCGGTGCTCGTCGCCTGCGGGGTCTGCCAGTACTGCCGCGAGGGGCTCAGCTCCTCGTGCGTGGCCCGGTCGTCGTTCGGCTGGGCCCAGCGGGCGTGGACCGCGGGGGGCGAGGTGCAGGGCGGACAGTCGGAGCTGGTGCGGGTGCCGCTCGCCGACGGGACCCTGGAGCGGATGCCGTCCGCGCTCGCCGGTGCCGAGCACGAGCCGATGCTGATGCCGCTGGTCGACGTCATGTCCACGGCCTGGCACGGGCTGGTGCGGGCCGGCCTCGGACCGGGCCAGGCGGCGGTCGTGATCGGGGACGGCGCGGTCGGGCTGTCGGCGGTGCACGGCGCGGCCGCCCGCGACGCGGCGCCGGTGATCTGCCTCGGCCACCACGCCGATCGGCTCGCGATCGCCGAGCGGCTGGGCGCGACCGCGACGATCGACTCCCGCGACGTGGAGGAGATCCGGGAGCGGGTCATGGAGCTCACCGGCGGCGAGGGCGCGCACGCCGTGATCGACACGATCTCGGCCACCTCCTCGATGGCGACCGCCCACGCGTGCGTGCGGGCCGGCGGGGCGATCGCCACGCTCGGGATGGAGGGGTTCAAGGGCGCCACGATGGCCGTCGACTGGTTCGACCAGTTCCTCCGGAACATCACGATCACCGGCGGCTACGTGCCCGGCAAGCGCTACTTCGCCGAGCTGCTGGCGCTCGCGGAGCAGGGCCGGATCGACCCCACCCCGATGCTCACCACCACGCTGCCCCTGGACGCCGCGGCCGACGGCTACCGGATGATGGCGGAGCGCGCCGAGGGGGTGATCAAGGTCGCGCTGCGGCCCTGAGCCGAGCCGTCTCAGGCGGCGAGCCGCGGGGCGGCGTCGAAGAGCTCCGCGAAGCGGTCCGTACCCATGTGCCGGCCCTTGAGCTCGGCGATCGTCGCGGCGCCGGCGACGCCGTCGCCGAGGAAGCCGGCCCCGCCCTCGGGCCCGAGCGGGATCGCGATCATCGGCGGGAGGGGCTCGTACCTGGTGAGCTCGCCCTCGCCGGTGACGAGCGCCCGGATGTTGGCGGCCACCAGCCCGGCCTGGCGGCTGGCGATGCCAGCCATGTCGCGGTCGGCGTTCGAGAGGTCGCCGAGCGCGAAGACCCGCGTCTCGCCGACCACGCGCAGGTGCTGGTCGACGCGGACGTAGCCGCGCCCGTCACGGCGGTCCTCCAGCGACCCGCCGTCGAGGTACCCGCTGTGGGCCCGCACGCCGAAGGCGCGGAACCAGATGTCGGCGACGAGCTCGACCCCGTCCACCGTGGTGATCCGGATCGGGGCGAGGGTGGCCGGCGCCGCGTCGGGCAGCGCGCCGAGCGCGCTCCCCAGCCTCAGCTCGACGCCCATCGCGTCGAGCTGGCGGCGCAGCTCGTCGCGCAGGGCCTGGTCATACGGCCCCCCGAGGATGTCCTTCGAGACGTCGGCGATGGTCACCTGCTTGCCGGGGAAGAAGGCCTTGATCTCGC
>JAWVEW010000535.1:0-3160 GCA_033856495.1 Miltoncostaeaceae bacterium
TTCACCGTCCACTCGAGCTCCTCGATGCTCGCTCCGAGGGACTTCTTGATGACGGGGAGCGCGGTGGTCACGACGAGGTTGTCCAGCACCACCATGAACAGCGCGATGCTCGTCACCGCGAATGTCCAGCCCTGCAGCCGCCGGCCGGTCATGGCCGCCTCCTCTCCGATTGATCACTCACTTACTTCAGGGCGAAAAAAAGGGGTCAGGTCGCCGCGTCGTGCGCGAGGTCCGCGAGCCTGGCCACGTCCTTGCGGGTGCAGATGCCGCCCCATTCCTCCTCCGAGAGCGCCGTCTCCAGGCCGACCGCCATCGAGGCCGTGATCAGCAGGCCGCGCCCGATGAAGTGCGCCGCCTCCCATTCCGGCCGCTCGAGCCCGTCCCGCCGCGCCGCCCGCACGACGTAGCGGTAGACCCGGCTCAGGTGATCGCGCATCGCCTCGGCGATCGCGGGGTCGTTGGCCGCCGCGTATGCGTGGAAGTGCACCAGCAGCTGCGAACGGCGGGAGCTGATGCCCGCGACGTATGTGCGCCCGAGCGCCTGCAGACGGGTCTCGCCCGGCTCCGGCACCGCCGCCTCCCAGTCCCGCAGGATGCGTCCGACCGCGCGGTCGATGACCGCCAGCGCCAGGTCCTTCTTGGTGGGGAAGAACCGGAACACGTAGGGCTGGGAGATGCCGGCACGGCGCGCCACGGCGCCGGTGGTGGCGCCGGCGAAGCCGGAGCGGGCCACCTCCTCCACCGCGGCGTCGATGATGGCCTCTCGCCGCTCCGCCGCGCTCTGCCTCGTCCCGGTGCTCACGGCGACGACTCTGCCATACAAGAAGTAATCAGTCAATAACCATTGAGCCAGGTGTTTCCGGCCCAAGGCTCAGATGTGGAGCTCCTCCAGTTGGAGCTCGCCGGTTCGGAAGCGGGACCCCGCCAGGGCCGAGGCGTCCGCGGTCTGGAAGGCGCCGGTGGCGATCAGCTCCGCCAGCGCCAGCGCGGCGCCGTAGCTCTGCATCACGCCGCGGCCGCTGAAGGAGTGGATCTCGAAGGCGTTCTCGAGGCCCTCCACGGGGCCCAGCAGGGCGCTGTTGTCCGGGGAGAGCTCGTACAGGCCGGCCCAGCCGCGCACGTGCTCGATGCGGTCCATCGCGCTGATCCGCTCGGCCAGGCGCGGCCAGATCTGCGTCTCGAAGAACACCCTGCCGTCGTAGTCGAAGCGGTACCCGGGCGGGTCGTCGGGCGGCGAGTAGCCGGCGAGCAGCATGTCCCCGCCCTCGTGGTGCATGTAGCAGCCGGAGGTGTCGACGATCATCCCGTAGGGGGAGAGGTCGACGTCGCGGCAGGCCACCAGGGAGAGCTGGCGGCGCACGGCCCGGCAGGGGACGGGTACGCCCAGGAGCTCCGCGACCTGGGACGCCCACGGGCCCGCCGCGTTCACGATCCGTTCGCAGGCGATCCGCTCCTCCTGCCCGTCGGGCGCCGGCCCCACCAGCGCGGCATGGGCGGAGGCCTCGTCCTCCAGCGCCCGCACGCGCGCCGCGGTCACCCGCCCGGCCTCGCGCTCCACGTCCACCGCCAGCCGGCGGTCGAGGAAGCGGGCGCCGGCCGCTCGCGCGCGTGCCCGATAGTGCTCCTTCACCAGGTTCGGGTTCACGAGCCCGTCCTTGGGCGAGAAGGTCGCTCCGGCGACGCCGTCGAGGCCATCGATGAACGGCCAGCGCCGGTGCAGCTCGGCGGGGCTCAGCAGCTGCACCTCCCGCCCGAGCTCGTTCTGGAGGGCGACGTGCTGCTGCGCCCCCTCCCACAGCTCCGGTCCGTAGAGCCACAGGTAGCCGTTGGGCCGGAAGCCCAGGTCCGGGCCGTGCTCGCGGAAGTGGTCGATCGTCCGGGCGCAGAGGTCGATGTTGACCCGCTGCCACCAGGTGGCCCGGACGCCGCCGGCGTTGCGCTCCGACGAGGACAGCGAGCCGGCCAGGTCCGGATCGATGACGAGGACGCCCTCCTCGCCCATCTCGGCGAGGTGCATCGCGAGCGCGCTGCCGACCACGCCCGCGCCGACGATCAGGGTGCCCGCGGTGTGGATGGCGTGGCTCCTGGAGGGACCGCCTCACCGTACCACCCGGCCACGGCGCGCTCGCTCCCGGAAACGACGAAGGATCTTGCGGGAGCACCGCGGGGTGACTAGGGTCCCACAAGAATAAGGGACACCTAATATTGAAAAGGAGGGAGGCTGAAAACCGAGACCGGGCGGATCGAGGTCTGGGAGGCGGAGGTGGCGGACGCCGAGGCGCGGCGGATCCTCGGAATCCTGCTCGAGGTGGCGCGCGCCGAGCAGTCGGTCGAGGGCGCCGCGGAGATACTGGCGCCGGTGCTGCGGCGGCTCAGCCGTGCTCAGCGCGACTCCGTGGCCGAGCTGCTGCTCGAGCTCGGCCGGCGCCCCGGCGCCTGCGCCGAGGACGAGCTGTGGGGCCGGCCGGCGCCGGAGCCGGGCAGATGGTGACGTCGGGGATCGGCGCGGGCGGGCCGCACGCGGATCCCCCCGTGGCGGCCTGGGAGCGCGACACCGGGCTGCGGTGGGGCGAGCGGATCGCGATGACGATCCTCCTCGACCGCCGTTCGGGGGTCCGTCCAGAGTGCACTGCGGCGGCGCTGGCGCCGAGGCTCAGGCAGATGACCGCCGGCCAGGTCGGCCTGGCGGCGCGGGCGCTCGAGCGGATGGCCGCCGCCGAGCGGACCCGGGGCGCGATCCCACCGGCCGGTTTGCCGGGTCGTAGACTCCGTCCATGAAGCGCATCAACTGCGTCTGCGGCTATGTCGTCGAGGGCGCGGACGACGACGAGCTCTGGACCCGGGCGGAGGAGCACATCCGCACCGACCACCCGGATCTCCTCGGCAAGGTCACGCGCACGGACATCCTCGCGCAGGCCGAGGAGCTCTAGACCGCCGAGGACGGCGAGGCGGCCCCGCCGAGCAGCCGCCGGTGGACGCCCTGCACTGTCGGGCCGGGTGCGATGCCGAGCTCGTCGCGCAGCAACACCCTCAGCCGGTCGTAGACGAGCAGCGCCTCGGCGGTGTTGCCCCGAGCCGCGAGCGCCTCCATCAGCAGCTGGTGGCCGGTCTCCCGGTACGGCGCCAGCTCCACCAGCCGGCGCGCGCAGGTCTCAGCCTG
>JAWVEW010000536.1:0-6088 GCA_033856495.1 Miltoncostaeaceae bacterium
CGCGCCCGCGTCCAGGCGGGCACTCATCGCGGCCGAGAGCGTGCCTGGCGTCGAGACGCTGCCGCCGGGGAGCACCGGGGACGTCGAGATGAGCGGTCCAGGCGTGATCCGCACCACGTGGATCACCTCGGGGCCCGGCTGCACGATCTGCTGCTCGGTGATCCCCGGGACGATCTCGACCGGCCCGAAGGGCACGGGCGGCGGCGGCTTGGCGGCGCTCGCCGGCGCGGCCATGGCGGCGGCGGCGAGCAGGGCGGCGAGGGTGGGGAGGGTGCGTGGCGTGATGGGCATGATGCACAGGGCAGCACCGCTCGGGGGGTCGCCGCAAGCCCGCCGGGTCCCTGCCGCCGGCCGCCGGGCCCCCGAAATGCTACTGCGCCGATCCCGCACCCGTTTGCCCCGGCCGCGCCCTGCTACGCTCCGCGACCGTGTCGACCTCCCCCGAGCCGCCCGCGGCCCAGCAGTTCCGGATGGTGGAGGAGGGGCGCGCCGACGCGGTGCTCGTGCGCTGCGAGGGTGAGCTCGACCTCGCCAGCGCGCCGACCCTGCTCCAGACGCTGACCCGGCTGGTGGGCGAGGAGCCGGCGCTGCCGATCGTGCTGGACCTCGCCGGCGTCGCCTTCATGGACTCGAGCGGGCTGCGCGCCCTGATCGAGGCCGACCGGGTGCGGCGCGAGGCCGGGCGGTCGATGGCCCTGCTCGCGCCCTCGGCGCCCGTGCTCAGGGTGCTGGAGCTCGTGAACCTGCGCCACACCTTCACCGAGATCGACGCCCTGGAGCCGGAGGAGCTCGCCCGACTGGCCGAGGGCTGAGGCTGCGCGCCCCGCCCCGCCCCGGGGCGGCGATTCTCAGGAAACGCTCATGCGACTCTCATGAAGGCCGCATGAAGGTCGCCTCCCGCTAAACATCGGCTAACGCCCGCGCCGCATGGACACGCTACAACGTGGCGGCATGGCCGAGTTCCCGCCGCCCCCACCCAAACCGCGCCCGCGACGTCGGGAGCCCCTGCCGCCGCTCGACGCGCCGCCGTCCCGCGGGGGCCCGCTGCCGCCGCTCGAGCCGTCGTCGCCCGGCCGCGGGGCGCTGCCGCCCCTGGTCCCGGTCGACCCGCCCCGCTCCAACGGGAACGGGGACGCGGGCGCCCTTCCCGCGCTCGGCACGCGCCAGCGCCGGTCGGAGAAGCTGCCGCCGCTCGAGACCGCGCCCGCCGCCCCCCCCGCCGCCCCGCCCCCCCGCCGGCGGCCGGCGCCCGCCGCCGCCGCGGGCCGGCGCCTGCGGGGCGGAGCGCTGGCCGCGGCGGTCATCGCGGTGGCCGTGGCGGCCGGCGCGATCTCGGGGCGGATCGCGGCCCCCGATGCCGCCCCCTCGGGGACGGCCGCCGGCAGTCCTGCCGCGTCGCCGCTCACGATCCAGGAGGCGATCGCTGCGGTCGAGCCGTCCGTCGTGCTCATCCGCACCGGCGGGGGGCAGGGCAGCGGGGTGGTCGTCGCCCCCGACGGGCTGGTGATCACCAACCAGCACGTCGTCGGCGACGCCACCGACGTGACCATCACCACCGCCGACGGCCGGGAGGTCGCCGGCACCGTCGTCGCCCAGGACTCGAACGACGATCTGGCGGTGATCCGGCCCGCCGGCGCGGCCGGCCCCGGCGCGACGCTCGCCGACGAGCCAAGCGGCGGCCTGCGCCTGGGCGACACGGTGGTCGCCATCGGCAGCCCCTTCGGGCTGCAGAACACCGTCACCGCCGGCATCGTGAGCGCCCTCGGGCGGCCCGGCCGCGCCGGCCAGCCGCTCATCCAGACCGACGCGCCGATCAACCCGGGCAATTCCGGGGGCGGCCTGTTCGATCTCCGCGGCCGCCTGGTGGGAGTCCCCACCTCGATCGACAGCCCCAACGGGGCCAACGTCGGCATCGGCTTCGCCGTGCCGGTGGAGCGGGTGCGCGGGCTGCTGGCGAAGGTGCCATAGGAAATGTCGACCACTGGAGGATGGATGGACGAGCCGACCGCGGTGCCGCAGCCGGGGAGCGCGCCCCGCGAGCGGCTGGAGGCCGTGCTGTACGAGCTTCGCCGGGTCATCGTGGGCCAGGACCGGCTGCTCGACAGGATCCTGGTGGCGCTCATGGCGCGCGGCCACGTCCTCGTCGAGGGCGTGCCGGGCCTGGCCAAGACCCTCACGCTGGAGACGGTGGCGCGGGTGGCCGGAGGACGGTTCAGCCGCATCCAGTTCACGCCCGACCTCGTCCCCTCGGACGTGGTCGGAGGCCAGGTCCTGGACCGTTCCGGCGACTTCGTCACCAGGCTCGGCCCGGTCTTCGCGAACTTCGTGCTGGCCGACGAGATCAACCGGGCGCCCGCCAAGGTCCAGTCGGCCCTGCTGGAGGTGATGGCCGAGGGCCATGCGTCGATCGCCGGCGAGAGCCACCCGGTGCCCGAGCCGTTCTTCGTGCTCGCCACCCAGAACCCGATCGAGAGCGAGGGCGTCTACGCCCTGCCCGAGGCGCAGATCGACCGCTTCACCTTCAAGCTGCTGGTCGACTACCCGAGCCGGGCCGACGAGGAGGAGATCGTCCGCCGCATGGCCGCCGACCCGCCGCGTCCGCGCCAGCTGCTGGACCCCGAGCAGCTGACGGACCTGCAGCGGATGGCGGAGTCGGTCTTCGTCGACCACCGCCTGCGCGCATACGCGGTGCGGCTGGTGACCGCGACGCGCCAGCCGGAGGCCGAGGGGCTCGGCCACCTGCGGCCGTATCTCGAGCTCGGCGGCTCGCCGCGGGCCTCGCTCGCCCTCATCCGAGGCGGGCGGGCGCTGGCGCTGATGCGCGGCCGCGGCTACATGACGGCGGAGGACGTCCACGATCTCTTCCACGACGCCCTGCGCCACCGTGTGGTCCTGAGCTACGAGGCCCTCGCCGCCGAGGTGCGCCCCGACCAGGTCCTGGACACGATCCTGACTGCGATACCGCAGCCGGAGGTGGAGCTTGGCAGCGGGCGCGCGGTCGCCTGAGGCGCTCCTGCGGCGCATCGAGCTGCGCCTGGCGCGGCGGCTCGACGGCCTGCTCGAGGGCGCGCACCGGGGCAGACGCGCCGGGGCGGGCTCCGAGGAGGCGATCACGCGCGCCTACGAGCCGGGCGACGACGTGCGCTGGGTCGACTGGCGGCTGAGCGCGCGGCGGGGCCTGCCGATGGTGCGGGTGCCCCAGCGCGACCCGCTGCTCACGGCGTGGGCGCTGCTGGACTGCTCGCCCTCGATGGCCTTCGGAAGCCAGGTCCAGACGAAGCTCGAGCTGGCTCACGAGGTGCTCGCGGCGCTGGCCGGGCTGCTGCGCCGGCGCGGCGACCGGCTGGGGATCGCAGCAACCCGGGGCGAGGGGCTCGACCTCGTCCGCCCGCCGACCGCGGACCGCCGCGGGCTGGTGGCGGCGCTGGGGGCGGTCGAGGCCCTGGATCCGCCGGAGGCGGGTGCGGGCCGCACCGACCTCGGCCGCGCGGTCGCGTCGCTGGGGCGGGTGGCGCGCGAGCGCGGGCTCGTCGTGGTGCTCTCCGACCTGCCCCTGCAGCCGGGGCTCGAGCGCTCGCTGGGCGCGCTCGGGCGGCGCCATGACCTGATCGTCGTGGAGGTCCGCGATCCCCGGGAGCGCGAGCTGCCGGCGGTGGGCCCGCTCGCGCTCGTCGACCTCGAGACCGGGCGCCGGGTCAGCGTGGACACGGCCGACCGGCGCTTCCGCGAGCGCTTCGCCGACGCGGTGTCCGACGCGGACGCGCGCCGGCGCGCCATGGTGGCGCGCGCCCGCGCCCGCCACGTAGTCGTCTCCACCGACGCCGACTGGGTGCTGCCGCTGGCGCGCGCCCTCGCCAGCCCGGGCCCGAGGACCCGGCTGTGAGCTTCATCAGCCCGCTCGCCCTGCTGGCGCTGCTGGCGCTGCCGGCCGGCCTGGCCGCCCGCTGGTGGTGGCGCCGGCGCCGCCCGGCGGCGGGCGTCGCCTTCCCGGACGTCGATCTGGTGTCCGCGGCGGCCCCCCCGCCGCGCCTTCGCCGCTTCCTCCCGCTGGCGCTGCTCGTGCTGGCCCTGGCCGGGCTGGGCGTGGCGCTGGCCCGACCCCAGGTGACCAGCGCGCAGGCCCGCCAGCAGGCGACGATCGTCCTCGCCATCGACACCTCCGGCTCCATGGCGGCGGCGGACGTCTTCCCCTACCGGCTTCGGGCGGCCCAGGACGCGGCGGAGCGCTTCGCCGAGAAGGTGCCCGCCCAGTTCGAGGTGGGGCTCGTCACCTTCGCGGGCACGGCACAGCTGGTGGTGGCGCCGACGACGGACCGCGAGGCGCTGCGGGCGGCGATCGAGGGGCTGCTGCCGCAGGGCGCAACCTCCATCGGCGACGCCGTGATGAGCGGCCTGGAGGCGATCAAGAGCGCCCAGGCGGGCCGCTTCGTGCCGACGGCCGGCCGCATCCTGCTGCTCTCCGACGGCGCCAACACCAGGGGAACCTCGGTGGAGGAGGCGGCGGCGGCGGCGCGGACGGCCGGCGTTCCGGTCTTCACGGTCGCGCTCGGCACACCGGACGGCACGCTGCCGGACGGCACCGTGGTGTCGCCCGACCCGCAGGGCCTGGCCGCCCTCGCCGAGGAGACCGGCGGCCGCGCCTACGAGAGCAAGGACGCCGCGTCGGTGAGCCAGGTCTACTCCCGGCTCGGGACCTTCATCGGCACCGAGCAGGTGAAGGAGGAGGTCACCGCCTGGGCGGCCGGGATCGCCGCCCTGCTGCTCGTGGCGGGGGGCGTCGCCGCCTGGCGGCTGGGGCCGCGGCTCCCGTGAGCTTCGTCCACCCGCTCTGGCTGCTCGCCCTGCTCGGGCTGCCGCTGCTCGCGCTGGGGCTGCGGGCGTGGGAGCGCGACCGGCGGCGCGCGGCGACCGCCTTCGCCGATCCGGCGCTGCTGCGGCTCTCCGGAGGCGCCCGGGCGCGCCGGCTGCGGGTGCTGGCCGGCGCCCTGGCGCTCACCGCCGTCGCCGCCTGCGTTCTCGCGCTCGCCCAACCCACCGTGGCCGGCCACGCGAGCGAGGAGCGCAGCGCCCTGATGATCGCGATCGACACCTCGCAGTCGATGCGGGCCACGGACATCGCGCCGACGCGCCTGGACGCCGGGATCGACGCCGCCCGGCGGCTGCTCGACGTCGCGCCCGCGAAGGCGGAGATCGGCCTGGTCGCGTTCGCGAACGGGGCCACCGTGCTCGTCGCCCCCACCCGTGAGCGAGGGCCGGTGCGCGCCGCCCTGGCCAGCCTGTCCAAGCGCGTGCAACTCGGCACCGCCATCGGCGACGGCGTGCTGGCCTCGCTCGGAGCGCTGCGCGGGGCGGGGGTGCTCGACCCGCTGCCGGCGTCTGCGGCGACCTCGGCGGGACGGATCCTCCTCCTGACCGACGGCGCCAACACCGCCGGCACCGAACCGTCGGTGGCGGGCGAGCACGCCCGCACGGCGCGCGTGCCGGTCTACGCGGTCCTGCTCGGCAACGATCCCGGCCGGCCCGGCCAGCCGACGCCCGCGGAGGCGCTCTCGGCGCTGGCGGCGCAGACCGGCGGCAAGTACACGACCACCACCACCAGCGCGGAGCTGCAGCGCGCGTTCGAGGACATGGGCGTGAGCCTCCGCCGGGTCCCCAGCCGGCGCGAACTGGCGGTGCTCGCCGCCGCCGCCGCCCTGGCGCTGCTCGCCGCCGCCGCCGGCGCGGCCGTCCTCTCGCGACGGAGCGCCGTCCGCGACGCCCCCGGCCTGCTCGAGGGCCGCGCCTGACGCCGGACCGCGCGGGGCGTCGCCGGCACTGGTGAGACGCCTGGAAGAACGCCGTGAGGTCGGGCCGGGAGAGTCGGGTCGCCCGAAGGGCGCGTCCCTTCGACGCGCCGGCGTCCGCGCAGGGAGGTTCGATGCCCGCCCGTCACGGATCGACACGGCCCGCTCCGCGCGGCTGAGGACCGTCGCGGTCCTGACCGCGGCGCTGATCGCCCTGGGACGCGAACTTCGGAGCCGCATCGAGCCTGCGCGTCGACGGGGCAGCCGCTCGCCCGCGCCTATCTGCGGTTCGATCCGCAGTTCGC
>JAWVEW010000537.1:0-10453 GCA_033856495.1 Miltoncostaeaceae bacterium
CTCCAGGACCGCGAGTGGCATCACGAGCGCTCGTATTCGCCGGAGCGGGCGCGCCGCCCGGACACCGTCGCGCTCTGGCACAGGATCTCGACGGTCGAGGACCCCGACTGGACGCGCCGCTACCACGCGCCCGACCCGCGAGAGCGCGCCTTCGGCGGCCGGATGGTGGTCACGCTCGACGACGGCAGCGTGATCGTCGACGAGCTGGCGGTGGCCGACGCGCATCCGGCCGGCGCACGGCCCTTCGGGCGTACGCAGTACGTCGAGAAGTTCCGCCGGCTGGCGGACGGCGTCATCGCCGCGCGGGAGCAGGAGCGGTTCCTCGCTTGCGCCGAGGCGCTGCCGGACCTGGCGGCGGGCGAGCTCCGCGGCCTCACGCTGCGGGCCGAGCCCGGGGTGCTGAGCGTGGCCCTGCCGGGCGGGATCTTCGACCGATGAACCGCTCCGCGCTCGCCACCGCGCGCCCCGACGCCCGCGCCAAGCGGCGAGCGCTCCGCGCCTGGCTCTCGTCCGGCCGGCTGATGCGGATGCCCGGGGCGTTCTCGCCGCTCGTGGCGATGGCCGTCGAGCGGGCCGGCTTCGAGGGCGTCTACGTGTCGGGCGCGGCGCTGGCGGCCGATCTCGGCCTTCCCGACGTGGGCCTCACCACCCTCACCGAGGTGGCCGGCCGCGGCGCGCAGATCGCGCGGGCGACCGCCCTGCCGACCCTGATCGACGCCGACACCGGGTTCGGCGGGCCGATGAACGTCGCGCGGACGGTCCAGGCGCTGGAGGACGCGGGGCTCGC
Source organism: Miltoncostaeaceae bacterium (assembly GCA_033856495.1). GTDB lineage: Bacteria > Actinomycetota > Thermoleophilia > Miltoncostaeales > Miltoncostaeaceae > JAWVEW01. The sequence goes on from JAWVEW010000537.1 coordinate 788, forward strand.
GGGCTGCCACCTCGAGGACCAGGAGAACCCCAAGCGCTGCGGCCACCTGGACCACAAGACGCTCGTGGACGAGCAGACGATGACCCGGCGCATCCGCGCCGCCGTCGACGCCCGGCGCGACCCCGACTTCGTCATCTGCGCGCGAAGCGACGCCCGCGCGTCCGAGGGGCTCGAGGCCACCGTCCGCCGCCTTCGGCGCTACGTCGACGCCGGCGCCGACATGGTGTTCCCGGAGGCGCTCGCCGGCGCGCACGAGTTCGCCGCGGTGCGCGCGGCCGTCGACGCGCCGCTCCTGGCCAACATGACCGAGTTCGGCAAGTCCGAGCTCCTCGAGGTGGCGGCCCTCGAAGCGGCCGGTGTCAGCGTCGTGATCTACCCCGTGACCACTCTGCGCCTGGCGATGGGCGCGGTCGAGCGCGGGCTCGAGGCCATCGCGGCGGACGGCACCCAGGCCGCGCTCGTCGGCCAGATGCAGACGCGGAGCCGCCTCTACGAGCTCCTCGGATACGCCGAGTACGCGGCGTTCGACGCCGATGTCTTCAACTTCACCCTGACCGGGAGCGGACGATGAGCGCAGCGGCGCCACTGGTGCACAAGGGCCTCGCCGGCGTGGTCGTCGACCGCACGGCGATCTCCAACGTCGTCCCCGAGACCAACTCGCTGACCTATCGGGGCTACCCGGTCCAGGAGCTGGCCGCAGCCTGCAGCTTCGAGGAGGTCGCGTACCTCATCTGGCACGGCGAGCTCCCGAGCGCACGGCAGCTGGCCACCCTCACCGAGCGCGAGCGCTGCTCGCGCGAGCTGAGCCGCAGCACGATCTCCCAGATCGAGCGCCTGCCCGAGAACTGCCATCCCATGGACGTGCTGCGAAGCGCCGTCAGCGCGTTCGGCGCCGAGGACCCGACCGAGGAGGAGGGGGGGCGCGAGCCGAGCCTGGCGAAGGCGCTCGCGATGATGGCGCGCCTGCCGACGGTGGTCGCGCTCGACTACCGGCGCCGCCACGGCCTCGCGCGGATCGCGCCGGACCCTGGCCTGGCCTTCTCGGAGAACTTCTTCCACATGTGCTTCGGGGAGGTTCCCGACTCGCGGATCGTTCGGGCCTTCGACGTCTCGCTGATCCTCTACGCCGAGCACTCCTTCAACGCCTCGACCTTCACCGCGCGGGTCGTCACCTCCACGCTGTCGGACATCTACAGCGCCGTGACGGCCGCCATCGGCGCCCTCAAGGGTCCGCTCCACGGCGGCGCCAACGAGGCCGTGATGGAGATGATGAGCGAGATCGGCGATCCCGCGCTGGCGGCCGGCTGGCTGCGCGACGCGCTCGCCGCGAAGCGCAAGGTGATGGGCTTCGGCCATCGCGTGTACAAGCACGGGGACTCGCGCGTCCCGACCATGAAGGCGGCCTTCCGCGAGGTGGCCGCCCTTCGCGGAGGCGAGCGCTGGGTGCGGATGTACTACGAGCTCGAGCGCACGATGATCGAGCTGAAGGGCATCCACCCCAACCTCGACTTCCCCGCCGGCCCCACGTATCACCTGATGGGCTTCGACACCCCGATGTTCACGCCCATCTTCGTCATGAGCCGCATCACCGGCTGGACCGCGCACATCGTCGAGCAGATGGAGTCGAACGCGCTGATCCGGCCGCTGAGCCTCTACTCGGGCCTCGGGCAGCGCGTGGTTCCGGCCGGGCGGGCCGACCTGTGACGAGCGACATGCTCACCGCATCCGCCGACATCGACCCCGACGAGACCCGGGAGTGGCTGGACGCGGTGCAGGACGTGCTCCGTCACCGCGGACCCGACCGGATCGGGGGAATCCTCGAGCGGGTGATCGCCGAGGCCCGCGGCGCCGGCGCCGTCCTGCCAGATGCGTTCACCACGCCGTACCTCAACACGATCCGGGCGGACGCCGAGCCCCCGATGCCCGGCGACCCGGACGTGGAGCGCAGCCTGCGATCGCTCGTCCGGTGGAACGCCGCCGCGCTCGTCGTGCAGGCGAACCGCGAGTCCTCGGAGCTCGGCGGCCACATCGCGAGCTTCCAGTCGGCGGCCACGCTCTACGAGATCGGCTTCAACCACTTCTGGCACGCGCCGACCGACGGCCACGGCGGCGACCTGGTCTACATCCAGGGCCACTCGTCGCCGGGGATCTACGCGCGCGCGTTCCTCGAGGGGCGCCTCACCGAGGCCCAGCTGCAGCGGTTCCGACAGGAGGTCGACGGCGGCGGGCTCTCGTCCTACCCGCACCCCTGGCTGATGCCGGACTTCTGGCAGTTCCCCACCGTCTCGATGGGGCTCGGGCCGATGATGGCCATCGCCCAGGCGCGCTTCCTGAGGTACCTCGAGGGCCGCGAGATCCTCGCCACCCGCGAGCGGCGGGTCTGGGCGTTCATGGGCGACGGCGAGATGGACGAGCCGGAGTCGATGGGCGCGATCTCGCTCGCCGGGCGGGAGCGGCTCGACAACCTGATCTTCGTCGTGAACTGCAACCTGCAGCGGCTCGACGGCCCGGTGCGCGGCAACGGGAAGATCGTCCAGGAGCTCGAGGCGAGCTTCCGGGGCGCCGGCTGGAACGTCATCAAGGCGATCTGGGGGCGCCGCTGGGACCCGCTGCTGGCCGCCGACGGCGAGGGCCTTCTGAGGCGGCGCATGGAGGAGTGCGTCGACGGCGAGTACCAGACGTTCAAGTCGCGGGACGGGGCCTACGTCCGCGAGCACTTCTTCGGGGCGGACCCGCGGGTGAAGGCGATGGCCGAGCACCTGACGGACGACGAGGTCTGGTCGCTGAACCGCGGCGGGCACGACCCCTACAAGGTCCACGCGGCCTACCGGGCAGCGACGAGCCACCGCGGCCAGCCCACCGTGATCCTGGCCAAGACGATCAAGGGCTACGGGATGGGCCGCGCCGGCGAGGCCCGGAACACCACCCACCAGCAGAAGAAGATGAACGAGGAGGCGCTGCTGGCCTTCCGCGACCGCCTGGGCGTCCCGCTGACGGACGAGCAGGCCAGGGGGGCCGTCCTCTACCGGCCCCCGGACGACAGCCCGGAGTTGACCTACCTGCGCGAGCGCCGCGCCGTGCTCGGCGGGAGCCTCCCCGCCCGCGCCGCCTCGGCCCCGCCGCTGCCCGTGCCGCCGCTCTCGGCGTTCGAGGCGCTCCTCGCGGGAACCGGGGAGCGCGAGATCTCGACCACGACGGCGTTCGTGCGGCTGCTCGCCACGCTGGTGCGCGATCCGGCGATCGGCCGACACGTGGTGCCGATCGTGCCCGACGAGTCGCGCACGTTCGGCATGGAGGGCATGTTCCGCCAGCTCGGCATCTTCTCCCAGGTCGGCCAGCTCTACCGGCCCGAGGACGCCGACCAGCTCATGTTCTACCGAGAGGACCCGAAGGGGCAGATCCTCCAGGAGGGGATCAACGAGCCGGGCGCCTTCTCCTCGTGGATCGCGGCCGCCACGTCGTATGCCAACAACGGCGTGGCGATGATCCCCTTCTACGTCTTCTACTCGATGTTCGGCTTCCAGCGCATCGGCGACCTGGCGTGGGCCGCCGGCGACAGCCGCGCCCGCGGGTTCCTCGTCGGCGGCACCTCCGGGCGCACGACGCTCAGCGGCGAGGGCCTCCAGCACCAGGACGGCCACAGCCACCTGCTGGCCTCCGCGATCCCCAACTGCCGCGCGTACGACCCCGCCTTCGCGTACGAGGTGGCGGTGATCGTGCAGGACGGGCTGCGCCGGATGCTCGCCGAGCGCGAGGACGCGTTCTTCTACCTCACCGTGACGAACGAGAACTACGCGCACCCGCCGCTGCCGGCTGGGGCGGAGGAGGGGATCCTGCGGGGCATGCACCCGATCCGCGAGGCCGACGGCGACGGCGCACGGGTGCGGCTGCTGGGGTCCGGGGCGATCCTGCGCGAGGTGATCGCGGCCGCGGACCTCCTGGAGGCGGACTACGGGGTGGCCGCCGACGTGTGGAGCGTTACGAGCTTCACCGAGCTTCGCCGGCAGGGCCTGGAGGCCGAGCGCTGGAGCCGGCTGCACCCCACCGAGCGGCGGCGCCCCTCCTACGTGGAGCAGCGGCTCGGGGGCCGCGGGGGGCCCGTCGTCGCGGCCAGCGACTACATGCGCGCGCTGGCCGACGGCATCCGGCCGCTCGTGCCCGCCCCCTACCACGTGCTCGGCACGGACGGGTTCGGCCGCAGCGACCGCCGGGTCCGGCTGCGTCGGTTCTTCGAGGTCGACCGCCAGCACGTGGCCGTCGCCGCGCTCGGCGCGCTCGCCGCCGAGGGCGCCGTCGACCCCGCGCTCGCCGCGCAGGCCATCTCCCGCTACGACATCGATGCCGAGGTCGCTCCGCCGTGGCTGCGCTGATCGAGGTCCGCGTCCCCGATCTGGGCGACTTCGAGGACGTCCCGGTGATCGAGGTGCTCGTCGGACCCGGCGACGCCGTCGCGGCGGAGGACGTGTTGATCGTCCTCGAGTCGGAGAAGGCCACCATGGAGATCCCCGCGCCGTCGGCCGGCACGGTCGACCGGGTGGCGGTGGCGGTGGACGACACCGTCTCGCAGGGGGACCTCATCCTCACGCTGTCGACCGACGGCGGCGGCGGAACGGAGGAGCCCGCCGGTGCCGTCGACGCGGCTGAGCCCGCCGGCGAGCTCGCCATCGACGGCGCCGGCGTCTACGCCGGCCCGGGCGCCCGGCGTCGGGCGCGCGAGCTGGGCGTGGACCTGGCGGGGGTCAGCGGCAGCGGTCACAAGGGGCGCATCACCAGGGAGGACGTCGCGGCCGCCGCGGCGCCCGCCGCGCCCCCGCCGGCGACGCCGGACGACGGGGCGCTGCCGGCGCGCGCCGACCTGCCGCCCTGGCCCGTGGTCGACTTCGCCAGGTACGGCCCCATCGAGACCGTCGAGCTCTCGCGCATCCGGCGCATCGCGGGGCCCCTCCTCGCGCGCAACTGGGTCGCCATCCCGCACGTCACCCAGCACGACGAGGCGGACATCACCGAGCTCGAGGCGTTCCGCAGGGAGATCAACGCCGCCCATGCGGACGGCGGCGTCAAGGTGACGATGGTGTCGCTGCTGCTGAAGGCCTGCGCGGCCGCGCTGCGCGCCTTCCCGGAGTTCAACTCGTCGCTCGACGGCGGCGCGCTCGTGCTGAAGCGCTACCACCACCTGGGCTTCGCGGTCGATACGCCCCAGGGCCTGGTGGTCCCGGTGATCCGGGACGTCGATCGCAAGGGCCTGCTCCAGATCGCGGGCGAGCTGGCCGAACTGTCGGGCGCCGCCCGCGAGGGCCGTCTCTCGTCCGACCAGATGCGCGGCGGCACGTTCACGATCTCGAGCCTCGGCGGCATCGGCGGCACGGCGTTCACGCCGATCATCAACGCCCCCGAGGTGGCCATCCTCGGCGTCTCGCGCTCGGCGACGAAGCCGGTGTGGCTCGACGGTGAGTTCCGTCCCCGCCTGGTGCTGCCGCTCTCGCTCTCCTACGACCACCGGGTCGTCGACGGCGCGGCCGCCGCCCGATTCACGACCCATCTCGGGCGGCTGCTGGCGGACCCGCGCCGGATGCTCCTGTGAGCCACGACGTCGCCGACGTCGTGGTGCTGGGCGGCGGCCCGGGCGGATACACGGCGGCCTTCCGCGCGGCCGACCTCGGCCTGCGGACCGTGCTGGTGGAGCGGGGTCCCCGCCTCGGGGGCGTCTGCCTCAACGTCGGCTGCATCCCGTCGAAGGCCCTGCTGCATGCGGCCAGGGTGCTCGTGGAGGCCGAGGAGGCGCGCGAGCTGGGCATCCACTTCGGCCCGCCCCGCGTGGACCTCGAGGCGCTGCGCGGCTCGACCGAGCGGGTGGTCGCGACGCTCACCAAGGGCCTCGACGGACTGGCGCGCAAGCGGGAGGTGCGCGTGGTCCGCGGCACCGGCCGCTTCATCTCGCCGTTCGAGCTCGCGGTCGAGGGCGAGGACGGCGTCACGGCGACGATCCCATTCGCCCACTGCATCGTCGCCGTCGGGTCGGAGCCGGCGCGCCTGCCCGGCCTGCCCGACGACCCGAGAATCATGGACTCGACGGGTGCGCTCGCGCTCGAGGAGGTCCCGGGGCGCCTGCTCGTCGTGGGCGGCGGCGTCATCGGCCTCGAGATGGCGACGGTGTACGACGCGCTCGGCTCCCGCGTGACGGTGGTGGAGCTGAGCGACGGGCTCATCCCGGGCTGCGACCGCGACCTGGTGCGGCCGCTGCAGCGGCGGATCGCGTCGCGCTACGAGGCGATCCACCTCGGTGCGCGCGTCGCGGGCGTCGAGGCCGCCGGCGACGGCCTGCGCGTGATCTACGAGGGCGATGGCGCGCCTGCGGAGCAGGTGGTCGACCGGGTCCTGGTCGCCGTCGGCCGGCGGGCGAACGGCGATCGGGTCGGCGCCGCGGCGGCCGGGGTCGAGGTCGGCGCGCGCGGGGTGATCGCCGTCGACGAGCGGATGCGCACCAACGTCGGGCACATCTGCGCCATCGGCGACGTGGTCGGCGAGCCCATGCTCGCGCACAAGGCGGCGCACCAGGGCGCGGTGGCCGCCGAGGCGATCGCCGGCCGGCCGGCGGCCTTCGACGCGCGCTCCATCCCATCCGTCGCGTACACGGACCCGGAGATCGCGTGGACGGGGCTCACCGAGACCGAGGCCCGGGCGCGGGGGATCGATCACGAGGTCCACACGATCCCCTGGGCGGCCTCGGGCCGTGCACTCACCCTGGGCCGCGGCGAGGGTCGCACCAAGCTGATCGTCCAGCCGGTGAGCCGGCGCGTCCTGGGGGCCGGCATCGTCGGAACCAACGCCGGGGAGCTCATCGCCGAGGTGGTGCACGCGCTCGAGATGGGGGCCGACGCGGAGGACCTCGCGCTGACGATCCACCCCCATCCCACGCTCTCGGAGACCGTCGGCCTCGCGGCGCAGGCGGCGGAGGGCACGATCACCGATCTCCACCTGGGAACGAGGGCCCCGCCGGCGCACGCGGTCGAAGGCGTCGCGCCGGCCGCCGGTGGATGACGCGTCAGGACACCGTCACCAGGGCCTTGATCGCGCGCCGCTCGTCCATCGCGGCATAACCCTCCGGCACCTGGTCAAGGCTGACGCTCAGGTCCAGCACCGGCGAGGGGTCGATGCGCCCCGCCAGCACGTCCTGCAGCAGCTCCGGAATGTACGCCCGCACCGGGGCGACGCCGCCCTGCATCGCGATGTTGCGCATGTGGAGGTCCATGAGGGTCACGGGCTCCGCCGGGACCCCGACGTGGCCGACGGTCCCCCCGGGCCTGCACACCGCGATCGCGGTCTCGGTGGCCTGGGCGGTGCCGACGCACTCCAGGACGTGCGGCGGGCCGCCGCCGGTGAGCTCGCGCACGCGCGCGATGCCCTCCTCGCCGCGCTCGCGCACCACGTCGGTCGCGCCGAAGCGCCGGGCGACCTCGAGCCGCGAGTCGTGGCGCCCCATGACGATGATGCGCTCCGCACCGAGCCGCGAGGCCGCGAGGACGGCGCAGAGGCCGACGGCTCCGTCGCCGACAACCACCGCCGTGGCGCCGGGCCCGACGCCCGCGTTCACGGCGGCGTGGTGCCCGGTGCCCATGACGTCGGTGAGCGTCGTCAGCGCCGCCGCCAGCCGGGCGTCGGACAGATCGACCTCGTCGGGCAGCTTCACCAGCGTGCCGTCGGCGAGCGGCGCGCGCACCGCCTCGCCCTGGCCGCCGTCGAGGTCCGTGCCCCAGTAGCCGCCCTGCACGCAGGAGGTGTGCAGCCCAGCGCTGCAGTACTCGCAGACCCCGTCGGAGAACGCGAAGGGCGCGATCACACGGTCCCCGGGCTTCAGCGTCCTCACCTCCGCGCCCACGGCCTCGACGACGCCCATGAACTCGTGCCCCATCCGCCCGTTCTCCCCGTAGATGAGCAGCTCGCCGCGGTAGGGCCACAGGTCGCTGCCGCAGATGGCGGCATGGGTGACGCGCACCAGCGCGTCGGTGGGCTCGCGCAGGGTGGCGTCGGGGACCTCCTCGACCCGCACGTCGCGGGTGCCGTGGTAGACGGTGGCTCGCAAGAGCGCCTCCTCTGGGTTGATGCGTTCGACTACGAGATCGTCGAGCGCGGCACGAGTTTGCCGGCGTACGCCTCGTCGAGCTGGTCGTCGACGTCGTCGTCGGGGTCCACGAACGTGACGTCCCTGTCGACGCCGCCAGCGCGGATGTGGCCTCCCTGGCCCACCTTGTGACACGGAACCAGGCGCCGGACGGCCCATTGGCGGATCGGACGTAGAGGTCGTCGCCGTGGCGGACGACCCAGATCGTCACCGGCCTTCGGTCCGTCTCCCTGGGGCGCAAGTCCTCGAGCATGCCTCACGGGCTCAGCCGTCGACCGGCGCCGCCCCGTACTCCTCGTCGCTGACGTGCGCGCCCCATATCGCGCTGTTGCCGTCCTGGTCGACCTCGAACATGGCGAGGTGGGTCATGAAGCGCGTCGGCGCCGCGCCGTGCCAGTGATCCTCGCCGGGCTCGAAGAACACGCGGTCGCCCGGGCGGATCACCTCGATCGGCCCGCCGCGGCGCTGGGCAAGACCGACGCCCTCGGTGACGTAGATCGTCTGGCCGTTCGGATGGGTGTGCCACGCCGTCCGTGCGCCGGGCGTGAAGTGGACGCTGGAGGCGGTCAGCCGCGAGGCATCGGAGGGGGTCGCGACCGCGTCGATGTACACGGCGCCGGTGAACCACTCGCTCGGGCCCGCCGCGGTCTCGATGCCGTTCTTCGTGATCCTCATGCTCGTTCTCCTCATCGTTTTCGGTGGGATCCCTGCGGCGGGGTGAGCTCGGATATCTGTGGCCGGGGACGGGTGCGCCGTGCCGGCGGTGAGGGAGACCACGGGATCATCGCCGCTCGCCTCCCGTCCACGCCCCCGCTGAACAGGCGCGCGGATGCTGGGGCGAGCCGCAGGGCCGGCCGGCGGATGCCCCCTGCGCGGGACGCCGGGACGCGCCATGGGCTGCGGCCGACGGGCGGACGAGCATGGGCGACACGTCGATCCGCCGAGAAAGGGCCGTCATGACCAGCACCCGGAGCGCCCGCCGTCACGGCCTCCGGGCGGCGGGCGCCATCCTGTCCCCCGAGCGTCCGGACTCGGTGACGCAGCCGCCGGCCCCCGCCGCGGCCTTCGACCTCGAGGTGACCCAGAACCGCCGCCTGGGTCCGCTCACAACCGTGCGCCTGTTCGACCTGCGCTCCACCGGCAGCCGTGACCTCACCTCGGCCACCGTGTTCTGCGGCGACGGGACGACCAGCCGCATCGCCCTCTGAACCCGATCGCCTTCCGCGCCACCTCGGACTGCGACTGGGTGGGGGAGGGAGACTTCGAGTTCAAGAACTACCCGGACGGGCGGCGTCGACAGCCTCGACCTGGGCGCCGGCGACTCCACCACGGTCGTCCGGGACGGCTACACGGCGCGGGTGATCCTCGGCGACGACGCGGTCTTCCGGTACTACTGGATCGAGGACGACCCGGGGCTGGACGCTCCGTGGCCCGGGGACGGGCGCACGATCTCGATGCGCCCCGGCACGGCCGATAACCCGCACCGCACGCTGACGCGGTACGAGCAGGAGCCAACGGACGCCGGCTGCGGGGCGAACCTGACCTAC
>JAWVEW010000538.1:0-3994 GCA_033856495.1 Miltoncostaeaceae bacterium
ATCATCGTCACCGCGGTGGGCGACGAGATCGTGATCGAGCACCCGGGCGCGCAGCTGGGGACGGCGGAGCTGCTGGCGCTGGCGGGCGGCCCGGTCCTGTACCTGCTGGGCCACCTGGTCTTCCGCCTGAGGATGGCGGGCAGCGTGAGCCGGAAGCGCCTGGCGGCGGCGGCGGCGATCACGGCGATCGGCGCGGTCGGCACGGTGGTGCCGGCGCTGGCGGCCGCCGCGCTCGTCACGGGCGCGCTCGCGGCCCTGATCGTCGTCGAGAAGGTGTCGGGGCGGCGCCGGCGCGACCGCGGCCTGCCGAGCCCCCTGGAGCGCCTCGCCGCCGCCGCCGGCCCGGCTCAGGCGGAGCCGAGGGCGATGGCGGAGGAGGCCTGATGGAGCCGGACGAGCCCTTTCCCGCGATGCCGCTGGAGGGCTGGCGGGACACCAAGGAGACCCTCCACCGCATCCTCCAGATCGTCGGCAAGGTGCGCATGGCGGCCTCCCCGCCGCGCAACCACTGGTGGCACGTGCCCCTCTACGTCACCGCCCGCGGGCTCACCACCAGCCCGATGCTCGCCGCCGGCCGCGTCTTCGAGATCGACCTCGACCTGATCGGCCACCGGCTGGAGGTGCGGGCGGCGAGCGGCGAGGCGCACGCCTTCGCGCTGCCCGGGCTGTCGGTGGCGGGGGTCTACGAGCGGCTGACCGCCGCGTTGCGCGCGCTGGGGCTGGAGGTCGCGATCGCCCACCCGCTGCCCTTCGACCGGCCGGACCGGACGCCCTTCGCCGACGACCGCGAGCACGACGCCTACGATCCCGAGCGGGTGCGCACCTACGCCGCGATCCTCGCCCAGGTCGACGCGCTGCTGAAGGAGTTCGCGGGCCGCTTCGACGGCAAGACGAGCCCCGTCCACCACTTCTGGCACACCATGGACCTCGCCGTGACCCGCTTCTCCGGCCGGCGCGCCGACCTGCCGGCGGACGTCGACCCGGTGACCCGTGAGGCCTACTCGCACGAGGTGGTCAGCTTCGGCTTCTGGTTCGGCGACGACGTGATCGCCGCGCCGGCCTTCTACTCGTACACGGCGCCGCAGCCGGCGGGGCTGGCCGAGGAGCCCCTGCGGCCTGCCGCGGCGCGCTGGGTCGAGGCCCGTGGCAGCCACCTCGCGCTGCTGATGTACGACGACGTGAGGTCGGAGCCCGCCCCGCGCGAGCTGGTGCTCGACTTCCTCGAGAGCGCGTGGGAGGCCGGATCGCGTGGGGTCGGCTGGGAGGGGCCGGCGGGGGCCTGAGACCGGCCCCTTTACGTGCTCTCGTTCGGACGTTCGCTCCGCACGAACACGTACGTCCGAGCGCGCCGAAGGCCCTCCCTGGAGGGCCTTCGAAGGTGCAATGAGGGATGGGTCCTCAGACGGGCATCCCCTGCGCGTTGCCCTCGTTGATCGCGTAGAACTCGTTGCTGCTGATCGCTCCCGCTGCGCCGTCGACGAGGTTCCTCACCGTGTCGACGGAATCGGACTTGAAGACGCACACGCCCCGCGTGCCGTCAGAGCTCGGCACGACGAGTGGCAGCTCGGTTCCCTCCGGCAGGTCCAGCTGCGCGCCCCAGAACGCGTCCGGGTTGGATATCGCGTGAATCGCGAGGACGTACATGACTTCCCCTCTCGCCTGGCCTCGGCCCATTGCCGAGTGGTCTTGTTGATGGAGAAGCTTCCCTGCGGCAACTTCATCGCGGCCGGAGCTCGCGATCAACTGCAAGATCTGCACCTGCCTCGTGGAGGAGCTGGCCGGCCGGCTCGCATTGCTCGTCGGCCCGCGCGGTGGACTTCGTCCATGCAGGGCTACGGCCAGTTCTGCCCGATCGCACAGGCGGCCGAGGTGCTCACCGAGCGCTGGACGCCGCTCGTGATCCGCGAGCTGGCGCTCGTGGAGCGCCGCCGGCGCCCGGACGGCAAGGGCACCGAGATGATCTCAGGGAGCCCTCGCAAACCCCCGGAGCGCCACCCCGCGGCTACTGTTCGGTCATGGCCGAGATCGCGTCCGGGGGCGAGGGCGTCCGGGAGGGCGACGCGGCGCTGGCCCGTGGGGCCTGGGACGAGGCGCGAGCGATCTTCGAGCGGGAGCTCGAGACGTATGAGACCGTCGATGCGCTGGAGGGCCTGAGCTGGGCCGCGTGGTGGGTCGATGACGTGCCAACGTGCCTGGGGGCGCTCGAGCGCGCCTACCGGCTCAGCCGTCGGGAGGGCGACCCGCGGCGCGCGGCGATGCTCGCGGTGTGGCTCGCCAACGATCACCTCTTCTTCCGCGGCGAGGGCGCGATCGCCAACGGCTGGTTCCAGCGCGCTGCCCGCCTCCTCGAGGGGCTCGAGCCCTGTCCCGAGCACGGCTGGCTCGATGCGCTGCGGGGATACAAGGCCATGGGCGAGGGCGATCCGGCGGGGGCACGGGTCCTCGCCGTCCGGGCGCGGGAGCTGGGCCGCCGGCTCGCCGTGGTCTCGCTGGAGATGTTCGCGCTCTCCGTCGAGGGCATGGCGCTGGTGAACGAGGGTGAGGTTGCGGACGGCATGCGCTGCCTCGACGAGGCCACCGCCGCGGCGCTGGCGGGCGAGTTCGAGCTGGTCGTGCCGGCGGGGTGGACCTGCTGCATCCTGCTCAACGCGTGCGAGCGGGTGCGCGACTACGAGCGCGCCGCAGAGTGGTGCAGCAAGGTCGAGGAGTACGGCCGCGAGATGAAGATCAACTTCGTCACGGGCGCCTGCCGGGCGCACTACGGCGCCGTGCTGACCTGGCAGGGCCGCTGGCAGGAGGCCGAGCGGGAGCTCACCGGGGCGACCGAGTACCTGACCGCTCACCGGCCCACCTGGAGCGGTCTGGCCGTCGTGCGACTCGCCGAGCTGCGCCGCCGCCAGGGGCGCGTCGCCGAGGCGCAGGAGCTCCTTCGTCGAGCCGCTGGGAACGCGCTCACCCCGGTGGTGCTGGCCGAGCTCGCCCTCGACCTCGGCGATGCCTCGACGGCTGGTGACCTGCTCGAGCCACTGCTTCGGCGCGTCCCGGCGCAGAACAGGAGCCTGCGGGCGGCTCCCGTGGAGGTGATGGTGAGGGCGAAGGCGGCCGGCGGCGATGTCGAGGCGGCCGCCTTGCTCCTCGTTGAGCTGCGCTCGATCGTCGACGCGGTGGGAACGCGTCCGCTGCGCGCCGCCCTGCGCCTCGCAGAGGGGCTCGTCGCGGCGGCCGCCGGCGACCAGCAAACGGCGCGCGAGAGGCTCGAGGACGCCGTCGAGCTCTTCGCGGCGAGCGGCGCGGCCTTCGACCTGGCGCGGGCGCGGCTCGAGCTCGCGCGCGTGCTCGCCGCCCTGGGTCGCGAGGACGCGGCGGTGCGCGAGGCGGCGCTGGCGCTCAGGCGTCTCGACGAGATCGGGGCGGCGGCCGAGGCGGCGCGGGCCCGCGAGCTGCTGGCGCGCCTGGGGGCGCCGCCGACGGCCAGGCGGGCCGCGCCCGGCGATCAGGTTCTCACCCCCCGCGAGCTCGAGGTCCTGCGCCTCGTCGCGGAGGGGCTCACGGACGGCGAGGTTGCGGCGCGGCTCGTGCTCAGCAAGCACACCGTCCACCGCCACCTTCAGAACGCCTACGCAAGCCTGGGGTGCTCCTCGCGGGCCTCGGCGGTGGCGGAGGCGTACCGCCTGAACCTGCTGTAGGGACCGCGCCCACAGAATCCCCGCCGAAGCCAGCGAGCCGCCAAGAGTGAGCCGGCGGAGGCGGGTCTCGTAGCGCATGGCCTCGACAGGCCATGCGCGAGGTTGGCCCGAACGGGCGAAGACGCCGATTCCCCGCGCGCCGAGACTGGCCGCGTCAGTCGAGCAAGGGAGGAACCGATGTCGACCGCCAAGACGTACCTGCTGGCAGGGCAGCCTTCGGAGCTGGAGCGGCTCCAGACCCAGTCGCGGGTCTGGGAGCCCAGCGGCCGTCGGCTGCTCGAGGAGATCGGCGACGGCCGCGGCACCCG
>JAWVEW010000539.1:0-8440 GCA_033856495.1 Miltoncostaeaceae bacterium
GGCGCCCGCGCCCAGCGCGAGGTGGGCCGGCGCCACGGCCGTCACGTGGCTGAGACGATGACCCGCGCGTTGAGCACCGATGACCTCGAGCGCCTGCGCGACCTGTGCCGCGCCCTGACCGGCCACCGCCCCGCATGAACCCGGAGCCCGACATGAATCCCGCCAGCCCCACCAGCGCCGACGATGCGCCGGCCGAGCTCACGACGACTCGGTTGGTGGTCGTGAGCGCCGGCACCAGCGATCCGTCCTCGACGCGGCAGCTCGCCGACCGGATCGCGCAGACCGCCCTGGACCGGCTGAACGCGGCGGGCGGCCCGGCGACTGCGAGCGTGATCGAGCTCGGCCCGCTCGCCGTGGACATCGCACAGGCGACGGTCGCCGGGTTCCCGAACCAGCGCCTGCAGGCGGCGATCGACCGCCTCGCCGCGGCCGACGCGATCATCGCCGCGACGCCGGTCTACAAGGCGGGCATCAGCGGCCTGTTCAAGTCGTTCGTCGACCTCCTCGACAACGACCTGCTCGTCGCCAAGCCGGTGCTGCTCGCCGCGACCGGCGGCACCGGCCGCCACGCGCTGGTGATCGACGACCAGATGCGGCCGCTGTTCGCCTACATGCGCGCCCTCATCCTCCCGACCTCCGTCTACGCCGCGCCGGAGGACTGGGGCTCCAATGAGCTGTCGACGCGCATCGAGCGGGCCGTCGTCGAGCTGACGGTGATGGTGCGTGCCGCGGTCGAGCGGCAGATCGCGGACGGCGCGTGGTCGCGCTACCAGCACCCACTCGGGGGCAACGCCACCCGCGCCGAACAGACCCTCGCCGACCTCGACTTCGACTCCCCGCTCATGCGGCTCGCAGCCGGGGGGAGCCACAAGCCAGCAGAGGGCGACGGGGCATGACCGGCGCCGGCCCGGAAGGGAGACCGATGCCTCCCGCGCCCGGCAGCTCGGATGACGGCCTGGGGCCCCCGTCGTGTGTGTCCGTCCTATGCTCGGCGCGGGTCTGGGGCACGTGACGCGAAGAAGCGCTCGACTGTGTCGAGCGGCTCGATGTTGCGTTCAGCGCGGGCGAGCATGAGGGCGCCCTCGAGCGCGGCCAGCAGCACCGTCGCGTGTGCTTCGGCTTCCGCCTGCGGCGCCCCAAAACTGGTGTAGGCGTCGGCGACTGGCGCTCGCCACCGTGCGAGCAACTCGCTGACATGGCTGCGGAGGCTGTCGTTGTCGGCCGCGTCGCAAATGGTCGCGGCCAGTGGGCAGCCCAAGGCGAAGTCGTGGTCGACGAGCACGCGCCGCCATGGGGTCACGATCACGCTGATCGCTTCGGGGAAGGTCTCTGCTTCGCCGAGCGTACGCTCGAGATCGCCGAAGAGCTCAACGAGCGCGACATCGATCGCTTCGGTCACGAGCTGCGTCTTGCCGCCCGGGAAGAACCGGCCGAGCGAGCCGCGGGGACCGCCGGAGTGGGCGACGACCTCGCGGAGTCCGGTCCCGTGGATGCCACGCTGACGGATGAGCGTCGCGGCAGTCCGCACCATGCGCGCGCGAGCCGGAGATCGCCAGCGAGCAGCGGACGGCTCCTTCGTTTCGTCCTTCGCAGCCATGGCGGAAGGGTAGGGCATCGGTGACGACCGTCAGCGCTTCTGCTAGCGTCCTTGACTCCGATGACGACCGTCATCGAATGCTGAATCGGACAGGAGCGAACAGGGTCCGAGACGCGCTCGAAGGTCAGCCCGCCCTGGTGGCGAGACGGCAGATCGGGACTGAAGGAGGAGACGGTCAGATGAGCGCCGAGGCGGGTTCACCGATCACCACCTACTACCGAGTCTGCGACGGAGTGCGAGTGCGGTTCGCCGATACCAGGGCAGACTCGGACCTCACCGTTCTGCTGCTGGCGCCGTGGCCCGAAACCCTCTGGGCGTTCCGTCGAATCTGGGACCGCGTCTCGGCAGTCGGGCGGGTTATCGCCATCGACATGCCGGGATTCGGCCACTCGGACGGTCGCCCGGAACTGATCGCTCCGGACGCCTCCGGAGCGTTCCTGGCCCGCCTCATCGACGAGTGGGGCCTCGGAGCCCCGCATGTCGTCGGCCCTGATGTCGGCACGGCCGCGGCGCTCTTCCTTGCCGCGAGGTCTCCGGACCGCGTCACGAGCTTGACCGTCGGCGGCGGCGCGGTCCGCTTCCCGATCGACGCGGCCGGTGCGCTGAAGGACATCATCGAGGCGCCGAGCCTGGACGTCGTACGCGGGCTGGATGCAAGGACCAACATCGGCTATGCGGTCGAACCGGCTGCGGCGCGCGACAGTGAGCCCGACGTCCATGAGGACTATGTCAGCGCCTACGATCTCGGGCGCTTCGCGGAGTCGGCCCGGTTCGTGCGCCATTACCCCGAGCAGAACCCCGTGTTGCGCGATCTGCTGCCGACGATCACCACGCCGACCCAGGTCGTGGCCGGGCGCGACGATGACCTCGTGCCGTGGTCGAACAACCAATACCTCCACGACCTCCTCCCGAACTGCGAGATCCATCCCCTCGACGCCGGTCACTTCGCATGGGAGCAAGCGGCCGCGGAGTACGGCGGCCTCGTCGCCGATTGGGTCAGCGGCGGATGTCGCCGCGTCGGAGCGAGCTAGCGCAGTGAGACGACCGGGCCTGGGTCGGCGCCTCTTGAGATCTGGTCGCGTAGACGCAGGCGATCAACGTTGACGGGATCGAGCCCGCATGTGGTGGTTCTGCCGGGCGGAGGATATTCGGCGCACGCGACCCACGAGGGCGAGCCGATCGCGCGGTGGCTCAGAGGGTTGGGCGTCGTGGCCAGCGTTTTCCTCTACCCGCTCGAGGTACGCCATCCTGCGCCGCTCAATGCGCTGCGCGCCGAGATTCGTCGGCTCCGCGAGGGCGGCTCGACGCAGATCGGCGTCATGGGATTCTCGGCGGGCGGGCACCTCGCCGGCCTCGCAGCACTCGCCGAGGGCGCTGATGCGGGCGAAGCGGTCGACTTCGCCGTGCTCGGTTACGCGATCACTTCGATGGAGACCGAGACCTACCGGCCGGCGCGCCTCATTCTTCTCGGAGAAGACGCCACGCCGGAACTGAGGCGGGCGACGTCACTCGACGCGTTGGCGACGGGCTCCTCGCCGCCGTTCTTTCTCTGGCACACGGCCGAAGACGCGTATGTCCCACCGGAACACACATACCGACTCGCCGCCTCGCTCGCTGCTCACGGCGTTCCGCACGCCGTCCATGTCTTCGCCCACGGTCAACACAGCCTCGGTTTGGCCACCGGCGCTGGAGACGCCGCGATCTGGACGACGCTCGCGGCGTCGTGGATCAGGGAGCAGAGCAAGCCCTCGGGTCGCGGCGTGCGGTGAGCCGCGACGAGCGACAGGCTGAAGGGAGCCTTGCATGGCAGTTGCGGACGATCAGACGGGGACAAACCCACAAGTGAGATACGTCGACGCGACGACTCAGCGACTCACGGCCGGCAATGCCATCGACTACGCGTACCGCGACCTCGGCGCCGGGGATGTGCCGCTGATCCTGCTGCAGCACTTCCGCGGCAACCTCGATAACTGGGACCCGGCGTTGGTCGACGCGCTCGCCGCGGATCGACGGGTGGTCGCCTTCGACAACGTCGGAGTCGCCGCCACGACCGGCAGAACGCCCAGCACCGTCGAGGCGATGGCCCACGACGCCATCGCCTTTCTCGAGGCGCTGAGCTTCCAGCGGGTCGATCTGCTCGGCTTCTCGCTCGGAAGCTTCGTCGCGCAGGAGATCGCGCTCATCCGGCCCGATCTGCTACATCGCGTCGTGTTCGCGTCGTCGGCACCCCAGGGGGCGGCGGGGATGCACGGCTGGGCACCGGAGGTCATCGGCGCGATCGGCGCGCCGGAGACGAGCCCGCAGGGATACCTCTCCGTCTTTTTCGCTCCCACGACGACGAGTCTCGCGGCAGGCCAAGAGGCGGCAGGGCGCATCTTCGGGGCACGGACGACCGACCGGGACGAGCCGACGACGTGGCAGACGCGCCAGGCGCGGTACGACGCCGTCTGCGCGTGGGGCATCCCCAATCACGCGCTGCTCGAGCGGGTCGGCGCAATCGACCTGCCGGTGTTCGTCGCCAACGGCGACGGCGACCCGATGATCCTTCCCCGCTACTCGTACCTGCTGGCCGGGCTCCTGCCGGACGCTCGGCTCAGGATCTACCCCGACTCGGCGCACGGCTTCCTCTTCCAGCACCACAGACTGTTCGCCGCCGACGTGCACGCCTTCCTCCAGGAGGCCGACTGATGCTCATGATCGACGTGGCGGTCGAGGCCGGCGGAATCGCCGCGGCCCCGCTGGGGCGGGCCGCGGCCGGCTGAGGCGACGTTGCTGACGGACGAGATCCCGCGCGCACCTCCGCATTGGTGGGAGCGACGAGGCGGATTGTCAGAGGCCCGGCGCCACAAGTCGAGGGACCGTCCCACCCCAGAGGCCGCCACGGGTTCCGCGACGAGCAGCCGGGGCAGCTCGCCGGCCACGCCCGCGCGCTCCTGAAGGGTCGCTGACGATCGACGACCCCTTCCCCATCCTCGACGCCGCCGAGATCGGCACCCTCGCGCCCCTGGGCACGCGCCGTGCAGTGCGGGAAGGCGACTACCTGTACCGCGAGGGCGACGCAGCCTACGACTTCCACGTCGTTCTGTCGGGACGGGTCGAGGTCGTCATCGGCGCGGACGGCGATGCCCGGCACATCGCGACCCATGGCCCCGGGAGCTTCCTCGGCGAGCTGAACCTGATCACCGGTCTCCGGGTGTTCCTGTCGGCCAGAGTCGCCGAGGCGGGGGAGGTGCTCGTCGTGCCGACCGACGCGCTTCGCCGCGTCATCGCCCGCGAGCCGCAGTTGAGCGACAAGCTCCTGGCTGCGTTCATGGCCCGCCGGGCGGCGCTCCTGACCAGTGCCGCCGCCGCGATCCGAGTGGTCGGCTCGCGGTTCTCGCCAGCGTCGCTACAGCTCCTCGAGTTCCTGACCCGAACCCGCATACCGCACCAGTGGCTCGACGCTGACGCCGATCCGGCCGTCGACGGGATCCTCGAGGAGCTCGGGGTTGAACCATCGGAGCTCCCGATCGTGATCTCGTCGGGGACGCTCCTGCGCCGACCCACCCCCGGCGCGCTCGGCGAGCACCTCGGCCTGGCGGTCGCGACGCTCGCGGAGCGTAGCTTCGATCTTGTGATCGTGGGCGGGGGCCCGGCCGGTCTGGCTGCCGCGGTGTACGCAGCGTCGGAGGGCCTCAGCATCCTGGGCGTGGACAGGGTGGCCCCCGGCGGCCAGGCCGGGACCAGCTCGAGGATCGAGAACTACTTCGGCTTCTCCACAGGGATCTCCGGGGCCGAGCTCATGCAGCGCGGGCTGGTGCAGGCGGAGAAGTTCGGCGCCCACCTGAGGGCGCCATGCGCCGCGGTCGCGCTCCGCGAGGACGAGGGCGACCTCCTCATCGAGCTCGCCGACGGCACGATCGTCGCGGGGCGCGCGTGATCGCGGCCACCGGCGCCCGCTACCGTCGGCTGGAGGCGCGTCGGCTGACGGACTTCGAGCGCAGCGGCGTCTACTACGCCGCCACCGACCTCGAGGCGCGCCAGTGCGCCGGCAGCCCGGTGGTGGTCGTCGGAGGCGGCAACTCCGCCGGCCAGGCGGCGGTGTTCCTGGCCGACCGAGGAAGCTCGGTGACGGTCGCGGTCCGCGGCCCCGATGTCGGCGCGAGCATGTCCCGCTACCTCGTGGACCGGCTCGAGGCGAATCCGCGCATCGAGATCCTCACCGGCACCACGATCGTCGCGCTGGACGGCGACGAGAGCCTCCGCGAGGTTCGCCTCGCCGGACCGCAGGGAGAGCGCGAGCTGCGGTGCGCGGCGCTCTTCTCGTTCATCGGCGCCGCCCCTGAGTCGGGCTGGCTCTGCGGTCGAACGGCGCTCGATCCCGACGGCTTCATCCTCACCGACCGGTCCCTGAGCCCGGCCGTGCTCGATGAGCGGTGGGACGCACTCGGCCGCCGGCCGCTGCCCTTCGAGACCAGCTGTCCGGGACTGTTCGCTGTGGGGGACGTGCGATCCGGGTCCGTCAAGCGTGTCGCCGCGGCCGTCGGCGAAGGGTCTGCCGCGGTGCGCTCCGTGCACGAGCATCTGGCCTCCCACGCCCGGTGAGACCGCTCGTTGAGCTCGCCTTGCCCGAGCGCACGGCGCGCTGGGTGCCTGCAGGTCCAAGGGTGGGCGCCCTCGCGTGTACGGCTTCGAGGGGGTCGGGCCAGGTCACTCCACGCCCACGGGATATCGGAACCGGTTCGGCTGGTCGCTGGACTGGGCCGCGTCGGCCGACCCCCGCGGGGGCCTCCCGTCGGTGGAACCCCTGGGAGAGCTCGCCGGCGCCATCCATTTTCCGTGAAGCCCCGCGACCCGAGGAGCATGCCGTGACGGTGGACCCGCAGACCCTGCTCGACGACGTCGGCCCCGCGAGCCTGGTGGAGATGGGCACCCTCGTCGCCGACCTCGGCCCTCGCCACATCCTGGAGGGCGCTCCGTTCGGGACCCGCGTGATCGTCGACGTCCTCGACATGCGCATCGAGGGCGAGCGACTGAACGCCCGGATGAAGGGCACCGCCGCCGCCGACTGGGGCTCGCGCGCCGCCGACGGGACGGTGCAGCTCGACGTCCGCGCCACGCTGGAGACCCACGACGGCGCGCTGATCTTCATCCAGTACAACGGCCGCGTGGACTTCTCCGACCCGGCGCGCCCCGGCCCGGTCTTCACGACGCCGCGGTTCGAGACAGGTGACCCGCGCTACGCCTGGGTGAACAAGGTCCAGGCCGTGATGAAGGGGCGCTCCGACGGCGCCACGAAGATCGCGTACCGGATGTACGAGCTGCGCTGAGGCTCGCCGCCAGTCGACGCTGTGACCCGCCAGGCGAAGCGTTGGCTCGACGCGGGCGTCGCTCGAGCTCACGCCGGGGCTGCCCCACGGCGGTCGCAGAGCGGGCTGTGGTCGGCCGGCAGAACGCGAGCGTCCCGCCGGCCGACGAAGCGTGTTCAGCCGACAGCGTTCACGGCCGCGAGGATCACCTTCATCGTCGCGTCCGGCGGCGAGATCATCGGCACGTGCGACGCCTTGACCTGCGCGGTCGTCGCGTGTGCGCGCGCGGTCCTCGGCCATCAAGCATCAGGTCGAGGGTCTCGACCGGGTAGTCGATGAACGGGTGGGGAGTCGTTGCCTCCGTCGACGCCCGCGCTGTTGACCGCGACATCGAGACGTCCGAGTTCACCGGCGGCGACCTCGACCGAGTGACGGATGGCGTCCTCGTCATGGACGTCGGCGATGACGTACTTAGCCTTACCGCCGGCCTCGCTCACGAGCTTGACGGTCTCCTCCAGGGTGGCTGCGGTCCGGCCGGCGGCGGTGACCGAGTAGCCCGCGGCTGCTAGGGCCAGAGCAGCAGCACGACCGATGCCGGTTCCGCCGCCGGTGACCAGAGCGGCCCTCGTGTCCGCTTGAGTTACTGGTTGTTCAGCCATGAAATGGTTCTCCGATCAAGTAATTTGGGCGCGCGGCTCCCTACGTGAGCGTCGACATCTGCCCCGCCGGATAGCGGTCGCCCGTTGCCGCTCCGACCGGGGCGGCCTCACCCAGTTCGGCGAGCTCGGACTCGGTCAGGGCGATCTCGGCGGTTGCGACGTTCTCCTCTAGGTACGGGATGCGCCGGGTACCGGGGATCGGCACCCGCCCTGGGCGATCGTCCAGGCGAGCGCGAGCTGTGAGGGCTTGACCTCCTTGGAGGCGGCGATGCGTGCGACCAGGCCAGGACGGCCAGAGGGGTGAGCGGTATCACTGCTGCGCTGGCGAGGAAGCTGATGGGTCTGGTGAGTGTCTTATCGCTCCTTCACGTGGGACCATTGACAGTCGCACCGCCGAGCGATGATCGAATCACGAACCGCGTAGTCCGCAACGGAAAAGCTGCGTAGTCGCGGCGCGGGCCGAACGGCCGACTGGCGGCAAGCTCCCGTGCCTGTAGACAGCTACTTGCCCCGTGCGAGCCGCCTCCTGGCAGGGCGAGGTCAGATCAGAAGCCCGTGCAGTTTCCGCCCCCTCGTGCTCGACCGCTGCGCGGTACCGCCAGGTAAGCGCCCGCACCTTGAGGAGTGCTCGCGTCGATCCTCGGTCGGGCTTGCTTCGGGGCCTGATCCGGGCGGTCGCCCAGCCGGCGCTACCAGGGATCGCCGTGGACGGGATGGGTCCCGCCCGTGACCGTCAGCTCTCCGGTGCGGACCGGTGCTCGGCAAGCCGCGCATACGGTCAGCGGATGAAATTCGGCCCCGCATGTGTGCTCGAAGACGACTGGCTCCTGCCCCGGGTTGACGTGGTTGTCGCCCCACTCCTTCAGGGCGAGAACGATCGGTCGCAGGTCAGCGCC
>JAWVEW010000540.1:0-4197 GCA_033856495.1 Miltoncostaeaceae bacterium
CTGGTCACGGTGCCGCTGACGCCCCGGACCCTGAAGCGCAGGTACACCCGCGCGAGCGGCGAGCGGGCCGCCAGCAGCCGCGGCCCCACCGCGAAGCCGCGCCCCGGCTGGCGGGCGGTCACGAACCCGTCGTCGACCGCCGTGAAGGTGGCCCGGACCGGCGGCTGGGCGCCGCCAGCGCGCGCCAGCAGGGCGCCGCCGGCCACCGCTCCGGCCGCGACCAGCGCGAGGAGCCCGGCCGCCAGCGGCCCCCGCCGAGAACGGCGCGGCCCTGTGGCTGGAACGTTCTGCGCCGGTAGGGATCGCACGGGCACCAATCCTGCCTGACCCCTCCGCCGGGGTGGTCCGGCCCGGGTCCCGCGACTCCGGGCCCGTCAGGCTGCGGTGGCGTCCGCCGCAGGCGCCGGCCGGCGCGCGCGGAGGTTGCCGAACGCCCGCCAGAGCACCAGGCCGAGGGTGAAGGCGATCCCGAGCGCCGGCACGCCGAGCATTCCGACCTGAATGGCCTCGAGCGCCGCGGTGACGGCGCTTCCGGACGCGATGGCGTCCGAGGTGGCCGTCAGGTGGAGCTGGAAAGAGGCCCAGGCGGTCGCGATCGTCCCGGGCGCGGAGATCGCCACGAGTACGATGGTGCCGAGCAGGACCGGCACGATGGTCGCGACGTACGCGAGCATGGCCCGACGCGCTCGGGCCGTGAGCGCGAGGGCGGCGGGTCCGCGACGTCGGCCGGGGATGGCGCTCCGCACCACCAGGCGGATGTGAGAGAAGGCGTCCGGCACGCCGGCGAGGTCGCTCACGACGTAGTAGCCGTCCAGGCGGAGCCACGGGATGAGCTGCTCGAGGATGATGAGATGCTGGATGAATACCACCACGAGCAGCGACTCGAAGCCGGTGCCGAGGTACACGGCGGCCGTTCCGATGATGAAGATGGCGTTGAAGTAAACGCCCCCCAGGTCGGTTCGCAGGCGTCCGCCGCGGCCGAGCCGATAGGCGTCGGTCACGTCCGTGTAGAAGACCGGCGCGACGATGTAGATGCCGGCGCCCATCGCTCCCGGCTGCGCGCCGCCGTAGGAACAGCCCGCGGCGTGCCCGCATTCGTGGAACGCCGCCGACACCAGGACCAGGGCGGCGGCGACGAGGAACAGCGCCGGGGTCAGCAGCATCTCCTCCACGCCCTGCCAGAGGCCGTGGAAGGCGAAGAGCCAGACGTCGAAGGCCGCGAGCGCGGCGAGCGCCGCGATCACGACCGCCGGCGTGAAGAGCGGGTGCAGCGCTCGCGCGAGCCCTCGTACCACCCGCGGAGGCAGGACGGCCATCCGGAATCGCAGGCCCAGCAGCGGTGAGGCCCGCTCGGGCACGGGAGGCGCTCCCTCGAGCGCGATGATCCCGGCAGGGCCGAGCTTCTCATCGACCAGGAAGCGAACGTTCCCGGCGCTGACGCCGCGACCGAGCTCGCGACCGACCCGCTGTGCGATCTCGTCGAGGCTCCGCTGCCCGTCGGTCGATTCGGCCACCAGGTAGAGGAGGCGCGAGATCTGGATCACCTGCCCGTCGCCGCGCCTCAGCAGGTAGGGCGGCTCGACGAACCCGGAGTCCGGGTACTCCCCGATGAGCTCGACGCCAGCCGCCAGCCGCGGGGGCGGCGTCATGGACGGATCCTGAATCGAGGGCCTGAACGAAACGGGGGGATCTGGGGCCTCCCGAGGCGGCCGACAGCGGGGACGACGTTTGCCGTCGCCCCCGCGAACGGCACCGTCCTACAGACAGATGATCAGGCGCAGCCTCAGCTTGATCAAGATGAAGAGCATCGCCTCGCGGTCGGGCAAGAGCTCCAGGCTCTGGGCCTCGAGCTCCTCGTTTGTGAGCTCGTGGTTCATGGGCAACCTCGCTTCTGCCGGAGGGGCTGGAACGCCAGCGCTCGCCCGCTGCGCCGGATCGTAATCCAGCAGAACCGCGACAATCCATGGGCAGTTCGCGCACGATCCAGCACAGCCGGTGCGCCTTGCGTGCAGCCGGCTCGCCCTTTGGTCAGGGGCGCGCTGGCGACGGGCAGGCGCGCCGGGTGCCGTCGACGTGCCGGCCTCCCCGGGCGATACCATCGCTGCATGTCGGTCGGCGCATTCGAGATCTCCCAGGGCTACAGCCCCACGGGGGACCAGCCCCAGGCGATCGCCGAGATCTCCGAGGCGCTGGCGCGAGGCGAGCGGTACCAGACGCTGCTCGGCGTGACCGGCTCCGGCAAGACCTTCACGATGGCCAACATCATCGCCCGCAGCGGCCGGCCGGCGCTCGTGATCGCCCACAACAAGACCCTGGCCGCCCAGCTCTGCAACGAGTTCCGCGAGCTGCTGCCGGGCGCGGCGGTCGAGTACTTCGTCTCCTACTACGACTACTACCAGCCCGAGGCCTACATCGCCTCGTCCGACACCTACATCGAGAAGGACTCGTCGATCAACGACGAGATCGACCGGCTACGTCACGCGGCCACCAGCGCGCTGCTGGCGCGCCGGGACGTCGTCATCGTCGCCTCGGTCAGCTGCATCTACGGCATCGGCTCGCCCGAGCTCTACCGTGACCGGCTGGTGCTGCTGCAGGTGGGCCAGGAGCGCCGGCGCGAGGACATCTTCCAGCGGCTCGTGGAGGTCCAGTACCAGCGCAACGACACCGCCCTGGAGCGGGGCCGCTTCCGGGTGCGCGGGGACGTCTTCGAGGTGCAGCCCGCCTACGCCGAGTCGGCCTACCGGGTCTCGATGTTCGGCGACGAGGTGGAGCAGATCATCCACTACGACCCGCTCACGGGCGAGGTGCTGGGCCAGCTCGACCACGTCGCGATCTACCCGGCGACCCACTACGTGACCCCCCGGGACACGATCGAGCGGGCGCTGGGCGAGATTCGGGCCGAGCTCGAGACGCAGGTCGCCGACTTCCTGGCGCGCGACAAGATGGTGGAGGCGCACCGCCTGCGCCAGCGCACCGAGTACGACATGGAGATGATGCGCGAGCTGGGCTTCTGCTCCGGCATCGAGAACTACTCGCGCATCCTGGACGGCCGCAAGCCCGGCGAGCCGCCCCACACGCTGCTCGACTTCTTCCCGGACGACTTCGTCTGCTTCATCGACGAGTCGCACAACACGGTGCCCCAGCTGGGCGGGATGTACGAGGGGGACCGCTCGCGCAAGCTGGCGCTGATCGAGCACGGCTTCCGCCTGCCCTCGGCGCTCGACAACCGGCCGCTGCAGGCCGGCGAGTTCCTCGACCGCGTGGGCCAGGTGGTGTTCGTCTCGGCCACGCCGGGCGCGTTCGAGCGGCGGGTCTCGGGGCACATAGTGGAGCAGATCATCCGGCCCACCGGGCTCGTCGACCCCGAGGTCGAGGTCCGCCCGACCCACGGCCAGGTCGACGACCTGATGAACGAGATCCGCGTGCGCGCGGAGCGCGACCAGCGGGCGCTGGTCACCACGCTCACCAAGAAGATGGCGGAGGACCTCACCGAGTACCTGCTCGAGAACGGCCTGCGCGCCCGCTACCTGCACTCCGAGATCGACACGCTGGAGCGGATCCGGATCATCCGCGAGCTGCGGCTGGGCGAGTTCGACGCCCTGGTGGGCGTGAACCTGCTGCGGGAGGGGCTCGACCTCCCCGAGGTGACGCTGGTGGCGATCCTCGACGCGGACAAGGAGGGGTTCCTGCGCGGGACCACCTCGCTGATCCAGACGATCGGGCGGGCGGCCCGAAACCTCGAGGGCCGCGTGATCATGTACGCCGACCGCGAGACCGACGCGATGCGGACCGCGATGGGCGAGACCGACCGCCGGCGAGCGATCCAATCCGCCTACAACGAGGCGCACGGCATCACCCCGGAGTCGATCCACAAGGGCGTCTCGGATATCGCCGAGTTCCTGGGCCTGCGCGGCGGGGTGCCGGCCAAGACGGGCCGGCGGGGCCGCTCCGACCGTCTGCGGGGGGCGGAGACGGGCGACGAGGACCTGCGCCGCCTCGCCGTCACCCTGGAGGAGGAGATGTTCCAGGCCGCCGAGGAGCTCCGGTTCGAGTACGCGGCGAAGCTGCGGGACGAGATCAAGGAGCTTCGCCGTGAGCTCCTCGCCGTTACCGCCTGACTCCTGTCAGTCGTTGCTCTGACGACCCGAAGGCGGCGGTGTTCGCCGGTGGTGGACGCGACGTCAACGACGCTGCGAG
>JAWVEW010000541.1:0-3148 GCA_033856495.1 Miltoncostaeaceae bacterium
GGGGTGGTTTCCGGACGCTTCGGCGTCGCCGGCCGAAGGGCGCCCGGGGTGCGGACGCCCGTGGCCCCCGTGGGCGGCCGGCGCCCGCGCGTGGGACGCGGCGCGCTGGGGCGCGCCGGAGCGGCGCCCGGCGCGCGCACGGCGCGGCTCGGGACGAGGGGGACCACCGCGTGGCGGGACACCGCGACCTGTACGCGTACCGGGAGCTCCGGGGGCGCCGCGCGCTGCGGCAGCAGGCCGACGAAGGGCAGCCCGCCCACGGGCTGCAGGCCGAGGGCGCCGAGGCCCAGCACGCCCAGCCACAGGATGAACAGCACCGTCAGCGCCCGGCCGACCCAGCGAAGCCGCCGTCGCCGCCGCCCGGAATCGTCGGCGAGGATCGAGCTCTGGAAGCCGGCGGCCGGCGCATCGGGCCGGTGGCTGTCTGCGCCCGGATCGCGCGTCCCGCCCATGCTGCGTCCTCCGCTGGGAGGCCGCCGGGGTCCGGGGCAGCGTGTCGGCGCTCGCGACGACCCGCCACCTCGCTGCCGCCGCGTCGAGGGAATCGAGCCTAGCGCGTTTTGCGGTTCGTCAGTCCGGCATCGACGACCGGCTCATATCGGCGGCCGGCTGCAGCCGCGCCCGTTCCTGGATCATCCACCCGCGAGGACCGCGCAGGATTTCGTGAGATCCCTCAGATTCCGAGCCGTCGGCGGAACGTGCCCGCGCCCTCCACGGAGGCGCCCAGACGCCGGACCCGTTCCGCCAGCGCGGCGTCCGAGGTGACCACGCGCAGCCGCGCCGGCTCGGGGTCCGCGGCGACCAGGCGCACGATCTCGTCGTCGGCGGCGTTCGGGCGCGGCCTGGGGGCGGCGACGACCGTCAGCCCGGCAGGCGAGCGCTCCCGGAGGCCGGGGACCGGCCCGTCGAGCACGAGTACGACCTCCTCGCCGCGCCCTACGAGGAAGTCGCCCAGCGCCGCGTGCAGCCGCCGCACCGCGCCCTCCCGGTCGCGCCACCAGCCATCGGGGCGCGAGCCGACGACGTTCATGGCGTCGACGGTCCACCGGACCTTGCCGTCCGGCGCCGGCGGCGGGGATGCTTGCGCTCTGGTCATCGCTGGAGCCGCAGGCTACGCGCTCCAGCGCGGTCGGTCGTGACGCGGACCGGTCCGGCCACGGATGACCGGTGGCGGGCGATCGCGCGCCACGGCGGCACGACGGACAGGAGGCGCTGAGATGAGACGGTGGCGTACCTCGGCAGGCGCCCGGAGGCGCGGCTCGCGGCGGGGCCGGCGATCGTGGGGCTCGCAACCGCGGTCCTCGCCGCTCGTCGCGCTGGCGCTGGCCGCCGGCGCGCTGGCGCTGGCCCCGGCGGCGCTGGCGCCGGCGGCCCAGGCCGCCCCGCCGGCCTTCTGCACGACCGGCGACCTGGCGGTCGCGCTGCGGGCCGGGAGCCCGGGGGCGGGGCAGCGGTACGCGACCGTGACCCTCGTCAACCGCTCCGGCGCCAGCTGCCGCACCCGCGGGTACGTCGGGCTGGGCCTACTCGGCCGCGGCGGCCGGGCGCTGCCGACGAACGCCGTTCGGGACCGGTCGCGGCCGGCGCGCACGCTGCTCCTGCGCCCTGGCCAGCGGGCGGCGGCCGACCTCCACTGGGGCGCCGTGGCGGGCCCCGGCGAGCCGCAGAGCCGCCCCTGCGAGCCGAGCCCCGCCAGGCTCCAGGTGACGCCTCCGGACGCGCGGACGCAGCTCGTGGCCCCGTGGCGCTTCGGCCCCGTCTGCCTTCACGGGCGCATCGACGTCCGGCCGCTGCACCGCGCCTGAACGGTTGTGTCCGGGTCTCAGTTCCCCAGCGGGTTCAGGAGCGCCGCCTTGCCCTCGAAGGCGAAGAGGAGCAGAACGACCATCCGGAAGGTGGTCGGGTTCGGGCCGAGGCTGGGCCGCCATGCGGGGTCGCGGACGATCGACGGCTGGCTTCCCTGCATCGCGCGGTGAAGGTCTCGGCCAGGATTCGGCCGCCGCCCCGCGAAGCGTGCCGGCGTTGAGCTCGGCCTCGCGGAGGACGTTGAACCAGAGGGGCGTGCCCTTCAGAGGGTGCTGCGCTGCACCGGCGTCAGCGCGCCCAGCGCGGCGCGGCCCTGGCCGTCCTCGATCTGGGCGGGCGTCAGCTCCGTCAGCGGGACGCCGCGCCCCCCCAGGAACGCGGCCATCTTCTGGCCGGTGGCCAGCCGCAGCATGCGAGCCCGGGTGAGGTTGCGGAAGGCGAGGTTGCGCCGGATGTCGCCGTCGGGCACGCCGGCCCCCCCGAACGAGCCCTGCGGCGGACCCTCGCCGACGACGTAGTAGCTCTCCGAGCCGTGACGCTCCACGATCGCCCCCTCGTACGCCGGTCAGCCGGGCCCGGGAGCCCCCGCGATCGGATAGCCGAGCGCCGGCGTCTGCCCCGACACCTTCACCACCAGCACCGCCGGCCCGTCGGCCGTACGCCGCCAGAGGTCGCGCAGGGCCTCGGGAAGCTCGGAGTGCCGGGCGACCGTGGCCGCGCTGGCGCCCAGCGCGCGCGACAGGCCCTCGAGGTCGATCGGCGGACCGGCCAGGGCGATCCCGGGCCAGTTGCCCTGGGCGCGGCCGGTCAACCCCTCCAGGCCGGCCCGCAGGATCTCGTAGCCGCCGTTGTCGGCCAGCACCACCGCCGTGTTCAGCCCCTCGCGGGCCGCCACCCACAACGCCTGGGCGCCGAACAGGAACCCGCCGTCGCCGTGCACGCAGAGCACCCGCCGGGCCGGGTCGGCCAGCTTCGCGCCCATCGCCGCGGTGATCCCCCAGCCGATGGCGCTGCCGCGGTGGCCGAGCCAGTCGCCGGGGCGCCGGCGCCCCGCCACCGCGCGCAGCCAGCGCCCGGCGGTCAGGGACTCGTCGACGATCAGGTCCCTGCGTCCCGCCGCCGCGCCGACGGCCCGGCAGAGGGCAGCGGGGCTGACGTCCTCGCCGCCGGCCGCGGCGAGCGCGCCGATGCGGGCTCGGGCGAGCCGCCGGAGCTCGGCGGTGCGGGCCGTCTGCGCGGCCAGCCGCGCCCGCGCGTCCGCCGGCGCCGGCCCCAGCCGCTGCGCCAGCCCGGCCAGCGCTGCGGCCGGGTCGCCCACCAGGCCCACGTGCGGCGGATAGAC
>JAWVEW010000542.1:0-5368 GCA_033856495.1 Miltoncostaeaceae bacterium
GCGCCGCCCGAGAACAGGTTCAGGAAGTTGAGGACGTTCGCGTTGCCGCGGGCGTCCACCGCCTGCTTCACGGCCGCGAGATCGACGCCCGGCACCGGCACGAACGTGCCCAGGCGGTAGAGCGCCAGCATCCCGAACGTGAAGAGGAGCTTCTTCCGAAGCTCCGGCACCTTGAAGGAGTTGAGCAGCGCGCTCAGCATTTGCGCCCGTCCGGCCGGGCTGCGTCCGCCGACCCGGTGCTCGCCCCGGTCATCGGCTCAGGAGCCGGTCTCGATGAGCTCCGCACGGCCGCCCGCCGCCTCGATCTTGGCCCGGGCCGCCGCGGAGAACGCGTGCGCGCGAACCGTCAGCGGCCGGTCGAGCTCGCCCTCGGCGAGGATCTTCACCGGCCATCCGCGGCTGGCGTTGTTCTTGATCAGGCCGCGCCGGGTGAGCGCCTCGACGTCCACCACCGAGCCGGCCTCGAAGACGTCGAGCCGGCCCACGTTCACCGCGAGGGCATGGGTTCGGAACGGCCCCATGGGCATGGACATCTTGCGGTTGCTGCCGCGGAGCTTGCCCTGCTGCATGTAGATCGGCATCTGGCCGCCCTGGTAGCCGACCCGCACGTGGCCGCCGGAGCGGGCGCCGAGGCCCTTGTGCCCCCGGCCGGCGGTCTTGCCGCCTCCGGCGCCGATGCCCCGACCGACCCGCTTGCGCGGCCGGCGGGAGCCCGGCGGCGGGGCCAGCGACTCCAGGCGTACGGTCTCCGGGTCCACCGGCGGCCTCGGCGGGGCCTCCAGGTCGCGCTCAGCCATCCCGCGCCTCCGTCGTCTCCTCGATCCTCACCAGGAAGCCGACGCGGCGCAGCATGCCCCGAAGCTGGGGCGAGTCGGCGTGCGAGACGCTCTTGCCGATGCCGCGCAGGCCGAGCGCCCGCAGGGTGCCGCGGTGGACGTCCTGGGTGCCGATCGACGAGCGGACCTGCGTGATGCGCAGGGTGGTCACGCGGTCTCCGTGGGGTCGGCCACGGAGGAGCCGGCCTCGGGGGCAGCGTCCGCGGCACCCGGCTGGTCGCCGGCCTCTGCGGGCGTCGCCTCGACGACGGACTCCAGGGTGACGGGCTCGGGAGCGTCCGCCGCGGGCGCGGCAGCCTCCGGGGCGCCGCCGTTGCCGTTGCCGCGGGGACCGAGGCCCAGCACCTCGGCCACCGTCTTGCCGCGCAGCCGCGCGACCTCCTCGGGGCGGCGCAGCCGCTTGAGGCCGTCGACCGTCGCCGCGACCAGGTTCACGGGATTGGTGCTGCCGAGGGACTTGCTGAGGATGTCGCGCAGCCCGGCGAGCTCGAGCACGGCCCGCACCCCGCCGCCGGCGATGACGCCGGTTCCCTCGGAGGCCGGCTTCAGCAGCACGCGTCCGGCGCCCGCGTGCCCGATCACCTCATGGGTGATGGAGTTGCGGTGCTTGGCCACCCGGAACAGGTTCTTCTTGGCGTCGTCGACGGCCTTCTGGATGGCGACCGGCACCTCGTTCGCCTTGCCGTGGCCCACCCCGACCGTGTCCACCTCGTTGCCGACGACGACGAGGGCCGAGAACGAGAACCGGCGGCCGCCCTTCACGACCTTCGCGACGCGGTTGATGCTCACCACGCGCTCGTTGAGGTCCATGCCCTCCGGATTGATCTTCGGTCCTCTGCGAAGCTGCGCCACGCGGCCTCCTGGCGAGCGTTAGCGGTCGCGGCGCGGCGTGGCGCCGGCGCCGGTCAAAACTGCAGTCCACCCTCGCGGGCGGCGTCCGCGAGCGCCTTCACGCGCCCGTGGTAGAGGTAGCCGCCGCGGTCGAAGACGACCCGCACGACGCCCGCCTCCCGTGCCCGCTCGGCGAGCAGCTTGCCCACGGCGACCGCCCCCTCCCCCTTGCTGAGGTCGCGAAGCGAGGCCTCGTGGGAGCCGGCGGCGGCCAGCGTGTGGCCGCGCTCGTCGTCGATGAGCTGGGCGTAGATGCGCATGTTGGAGCGCGCCACCGACAGCCGCGGACGCTCGGCGGTGCCGGAGACCCGGCCGCGGACGCGGCGGTGACGGCGCTGGCGCGCCACCCGTGTGGAGACGGTTCCCATCGCCGGGAGGTTAGCGCGTCGGCCCGGTCTGAGAGGCGGATACCGCGGTCACGACCGCTTCCCCACCTTGCGCGGGACGATCTCGCCGGCGTAGCGGATGCCCTTGCCCTTGTAGGGCTCGGGCGGCCGCACCGCGCGGATGGTCGCCGCCACCTGGCCGACCGCCTGCTTGTCGATGCCGCGGACGACCACCTGGGTCGGCGCCGGCACCTCGAGGCTGATCCCGGGCGGGGGCTGGATGTGCACGGGGTGCGAGAAGCCGACGGCGATCTCGATCGCCTCGCCCCGGGCCTGCGCCCGGTAGCCGACGCCGACGATCTCCAGACGCTTCTCGAAACCCTGGGTGACCCCCTGGACCATGTTCGCCACCAGCGTGCGCGAGAGCCCGTGCAGGGCCCGGTGCGGGCCCCGGTCGGTGGGCCGGGTCAGGTTCAGCACGCCGTCGGTCTGGCTGATGCGGATCGGCTCGGGGAGCGTGCGCTCGAGGTTGCCGCGCGGGCCCTCGACCCGCACGTGCTGACCGCGGATGTCGACGGTCACCCCGTCGGGGACGGGGATCGGCGCGCGTCCGATGCGGCTCATGCGGCCCTCCGGCGGCTCGTGATGGGCGTGGCGTCCATCACCAGACCGTGCAGATGACCTCGCCGCCGACGCCGCGGCGCCGGGCCTCCTGATCGGTCAGGAGCCCCTGGGAGGTGGAGACGATGGCCACCCCCATGCCGCCCAGCACGCGCGGGATCGAGTTGCGGTCCGCGTAGGCGCGCCGGCCGGGCCGGGAGATCCGCTTGATCCCGGAGATGACCCGCCGACGGTCGCGGTCGTACTTCAGCCGCACCGTCAGCGTGCGCGTCTCGTCCTCGACGTCGAAGCCGGTGATGTAGCCCTCCGCCTCGAGCAGGCGGGCGATCTCCACCTTCAGCTTGCTGGTCGGCATCAGCACCTGGTCGTGGAGCGCGAGGTTGGCGTTGCGGATCCGCGTCAGCATGTCGGCGATCGGGTCGGTGAGCATGGGTCCCTACCAGCTGCTCTTGGTCAGTCCGGGGATCAGGCCGTTGTGGGCCTGGTCGCGCAGGCAGATGCGGCAGAGGCCGAACTTGCGGAAGTACCCGCGGGGGCGTCCGCACTTGTGGCAGCGGAAGTATCCCTCGGTCTTGTACTTCGGCGGCCGGCTGGCCTTCACGCGCAGGCTTGTCTTCGCCAAACGGGCTCTCCTCGGATCAACGGCGGCCGCGTACGCGGCCGTGCTTTCGCATCTTGCTGCGCCGGCGCATGGCGCGCTCCTCGGCGCTGTAGCCCTCCGCGCGGAAGGGCATCCCCAGGTGGCGGAGGAGCGTGCGGGCCTCCTCGTCCGTCCTGGCGGAGGTCGTGATGGTGACGTTCAGGCCCCGCACCTGGTCCACCCGATCGTAGTCGATCTCCGGGAAGATGGTCTGCTCGCGCAGCCCCAGGCTGAAGTTGCCGCGCCCGTCGAAGCTGTCCGGGTTGATGCCCCGGAAGTCGCGGATCCGGGGCAGCGCGATGGAGGTGAGGCGGTCGTAGAACTCCCACATCCGGGCGCCCCGGAGGGTGACCTTGCACCCGATCGCCATCCCCTCGCGGAGCTTGAACTGCGCGATCGACTTGCGGGCGCGGGTGATCGCCGGGCGCTGGCCGGCGATCCGGGCGAGCTGCGCCACGGCCTCGTCCAGCGCCTTCGCGTTCACCTTGGCCTCGCCCACGCCCATGTTGAGCGTGATCTTGAGGATGCGGGGGTGCTCCATGGGGGAGCCGTATGCGAACTGCTCCTGCAGCTTCGGGCGCACGTCGTCCAGGTACATCCGCTTCAGGCGCGGATACGGTGCGGCGCCGTTCTGCGCACCGCCCTCGACCGCCGCCGGCGTCGTCTCGTCCGCCATCTGAGCCGTCTCGTCCGCCATCTCAGCCGATCTTCTGGCCGCTGCGCGCGGCGACGCGCACGGACTTGCCGTCGACGACCTGGAAGCGCACGCGCGTGGGCTGCTTGTCGGCAGGGTCGAGCAGGGCCACGTTCGACCAGTGGATGGGCGCCGGCCGCTCGATCACGCCGCCCTGCACCTTCGGCGGCCTGGGCTTGGTGTGCCGCTTGATCATGTTGAGGCCCTCGACCACGACGCGCTCGTCCTTCGGGCGGACCTCGAGCACCTTGCCGCGCTTGCCCTTGTCCTTGCCCGAGATCACCTGCACCTCGTCGCCCTTGCGGATCCGCGCCGGCATCAGAGCACCTCGGGGGCCAGTGAGAGGATCTTCATGAAGTTCTTCTCCCGCAGCTCGCGCGCCACCGGACCGAAGATGCGCGTGCCGCGCGGGTTCTGCGCGGCGTCGATGATGACGGCGGCGTTCTCGTCGAAGGCGATGTAGGTGCCGTCGTCGCGCGCGTGCGGCTTCTTGGTCCGCACCACGACCGCCCGCACCACGTCGCCCTTCTTGATGGCGCCGTGCGGGGTCGCCTGCTTGACCGTGCCGACGATGATGTCGCCGACGGCGGCGTAGCGGCGCCGGGAGCCGCCCATGACGCGGATGCACAGCAGCTCGCGCGCACCCGTGTTGTCGGCCACCCTGAGCCTTGTCTCGGCCTGCACCATCGACCGCTCCTAGCGCGCCCGCTCGACGATCTCGACCAGCCGCCAGCGCTTGAGGCGCGAGAGCGGCCGGCACTCCATCACCCGAACGCGGTCGCCGGCGTTCGCCTCGTTGCGCTCGTCGTGCACGTGCAGCTTCGAGGAGCGGCGCACCGTCTTGCGGTAGATGGGGTGGGCGCGAGCGACGTCGATCCGCACCGTGATGGTCTTGTCGCGCTTGTCGCTGACGACGACCCCGGTGCGCACCTTCCGCCCGGCGAACGACTCGGCCGGCGTCTCAGCCACGGAGGCTCTCCCGCTCGTTGGCGATGGTCAGGAGGCGAGCGATCTCGCGCCGGCGGACGCGGATCTCGCTCGTGCGCTCGAGCGCGCCGGAGGCGTGCTGGAAGCGCAGGTTGAAGTACGCCTCGCGCGCCTCGCGCAGGCGCCGCTCCAGCTCGTCGTCCTTCAGCTCGCGCAGCTCCGCCGTGTTCATGCGCCCACCTCGTCGCGCAGCACGAACTTGCAGCGGATCGGCAGCTTCTGGGCCGCCAGGCGCATGGCTTCGCGCGCCAGCGGCTCCGGCACGCCGGCCAGCTCGAACATCACGCATCCCGGCTTCACGACGGCGACCCAGCTCTCGGGCGAGCCCTTGCCGGAGCCCATGCGGGTCTCGGCCGGCTTCTTGGTGACCGGA
>JAWVEW010000543.1:0-6998 GCA_033856495.1 Miltoncostaeaceae bacterium
AGCCCGCCCAGCAGCTCGCCGATCTCGACGTGGTCGCGGGGCTCGAACGCGAACCGCGGCGGTTCGCCCACCCGGCGCAGCTCCACCGCGTCGTCCTCGCCGCCCTCGGGCGCCTCCTCCTCGGCGATGTTGGGCAGCGCCAGCAGCCCAGCGTCCCGGCGCTCCTCGAGCTCCCTCAGCCCGGACTCCAGCGCGCCCAGCTCCTCGCCCAGCGCCCGCGCCTCGTCCGCCGCCTCGGGATCGTCGCCCCCGCCCCGGCGCGCCGCGCCCACCCGCTTCGAGAGCTCGCCGCGACGGGCGCGGGCCGCCTCGACCCGCGCGCGCAGCGCCCGCGCCTCCGCGTCGAGCTCGAGCAGCGCGTCGAGCCGATCGGCCGCGCCGCGGCGCGCGAGCGCGGCGCGGACGCGCTCCGGCTCGGCGCGGATCAGCCTGAGGTCGAGCAGCCCCGGTCGCTACGCGGTCGGAGCGCCGGGCTCCGCCGCGAGGGCGGCCCGCACCGAGTCGACGTCGTCCCCGAAGATGAACGCCCGCCGCAGACCGGTGATCTCGAACACGCGGCGCAGGTGGCGGTGCGGACAGACCAGGCCCAGACGGCCGCTGCCGCCCCGCGCGCGGTTGAGCAGGCTCACCAGCGCCCCGAGCCCCGACGAGTCGAGCAGGGTGACGTCGGACAGGTCGATGACGAGCTGGACCTCGGCGGGGTCGTACCGGTCGAGGTCCTGGCGGAAGGTGGGGACCGTGTAGATGTCGAGCTCGCCCCCGAGGGTCACCAGCACCAGATCGGAGCGCTCGTCTGTGTTGACGGTCAGCGCCATCGCGCACAATCTATCGGGTCGGCCGCCCGCCGGGTCGCCAGCGGCATCTCCATGGGCTCAGCGCGACGCGGCGCGGGCGCCCATGCCGGCCGAGACCGCCTCCAGCAGGAACCGCATCCGCGCCTGCAGCAGGGCGGCCTGCCCGATCAGGTTCACGCGGTCGGGGTCCGACACCGCCTCCTGGCCGCCACGGGCGATCTCGGCCTGCTTCGCGCGCCGGTCGACCGAGAAGATCATCAGCGCGAGCTCCTCCTCGCGCCCGTCCATCCAGCTCCCGGCGGCCGCGGCGAGGCGGCCCTCCTCGCCGAGCGCCTCGTCCAGGAGGCGCAGGTAGAACCTGCTCCAGGCGCTGATCAGCACGCTGCGTCCGACCACCGCGACGAACGAGGGATCCTCCCCGACGGCGTCGCCGAACTGCATCCGGGCCTCGAAGCCGGCCGCCTCGCTGACGCGCTGCAGCTCCTCCTCCAGCATGCCCGTCTCGCCCTCGAAGCGCTGGGGCAGCTCGCCGGCGAAGCGCTCGAGGGCCCCGCGGAGGGCGGTCGGGGCGGTCGCAGCCAGCGCCTCGGTCTGGAAGCGCAGCTGCCCCCGGACCGCCGCCTCGCCGGCGGGAGAGCGGTCCTCCGCCTCCTCGCCCTCCTCCCAGAGCAGCTCGCGCAGCCGGTCGCCGTGCTCCTTCATCCAGGCCACGACCGCGGCCGTGCGTGGATCGGTGGGCCGGGTCGGCACTACGTGAGCGTGTACTCGGGCCCGCTGCCGCCCTCGGGCGGGGTGAGCCGGCCGCCCTTGGCCGTGATCGCCCCGCACTGGACGCAGTTCGAGGCGTTGATCCGGACCGTCACGGTGCCGGACCGGGGCTCGTCGTCCTCGATCTCGTAGACCTTGGCCGGGCACATCCAGTCCCAGCTGACCGCCAGCTCGCGCGGCACCTTCCGCTGGATCCGGATGTGGTTGGGCTGGTCGTCGCGGGTCTTGTTGCCGCTGAGGAAGACGCTGGACAGCTTGTCGAAGAAGTACTTGCCGTCCGGCTTGGGGTAGCTGGCGGCGCGGTCGCCGAGGAAGACCGGCTCCTTCGCGTCGGCCTTGAAGACCACCCGCTTGGGAAGCTTGCCCATCGTCCCGGTTGCCATCCCGCCGACCGCCAGCCCGTAGTAGAAGCCCTTCTGGAAGGCCGGGCGCATGTTGCGGGTGCGGAAGAGGTCCTTCCAGATGAAGCTCTCGCGGACCCGGGTGTCGTAACCCCAGAGCCCGGCCGGCGTGGTCAGCTTGCCGCGCTGGAGGGACTCGAAGATGGCCTCGGCGGCCAGGATCCCGGAGTGGACCGCGTAGTTGACGCCCTTGAGGGCCGGGACGTTGACGAACCCGGCGGAGTCGCCGGCGATGATCGCCCCCGGCACGTGCAGCCGGCGCGGCATGGCGTAGTAGCCGCCCTCGGGGATCGTCTTGGCGCCCCAGGCGATCCGCTTCCCGCCCTCCAGGATGGCCCGCACGAGCTTGTGCGACTTGAGCTCCTGCAGAAGGTCGTGGCAGGAGAGCGTCGCGTCGGCGTAGTCGAGGCCGACCACGAAGCCGATGGAGACCATGTTGTCGCCCATCGGGTAGATGAAGGAGCCGCCGAACTCGCGGTGCTTGCGGGCCCGCCGCAGCGGCCAGCCCAGGGTGTGGACGATCCGGCCGAGCGGCGTCGGCACCTCCCAGATCTCCTTCACGCCCAGCGCGTAGATCTGCGGCGAGGGCCCCTCGAGGTGGAAGTGCTTGCTGGCGACGCCGGTCAGGTGGCCCTGGGTGCCCTCGCTGAGCACGGTCACCTGGGCGTGCAGCTCGACCCCCGGCTCGAAGTTCGGGAGCTCCTCGCCCTCGCGCCCGCGCCCCTTGTCGCCCGTGAGCACGCCGTGCACCCGCGCGTCCTTCACCAGCAGCTTCTGGGCGTCGGTCTCGGGCAGCAGGTAGGCGCCGAGCTCCTCCGCCTGGGCGGCCATCCAGCGCCCCAGCTGGCTGATCGACAGCACCCAGTTGCCGTGGTTGCGCATGTCCGGCGGCGTCGGAAGGCGCAGCGCCTGGCTCTTGGTGAGCGCGTAGACGGCCTCGGCGCTGACGTCTCCGAACCGGGGGATGGCGTCGGTGCCGCCGTCGGGGAAGAGCGCCCGCAGCGGCCCCGGCCGCACGACCGCGCCCGACAGCAGGTGCGAGCCGGGCCCCTTGCCCTTCTCCACCACCGCGATGGGGACCTCGCCCAGCTGCTCGGCCAGGTCCGGGGCCTCGGCCAGCAGCTGCCCGAGGCGGATCGCACCGGCGAGCCCCGCCGGGCCGCCTCCGACGAACAGGACGCCCACCTCGATGCGCTCGTCCTCCGGCGCCTTGGGCTTCACG
The DNA here is from genome assembly GCA_033856495.1 of Miltoncostaeaceae bacterium. Lineage (GTDB taxonomy): Bacteria > Actinomycetota > Thermoleophilia > Miltoncostaeales > Miltoncostaeaceae > JAWVEW01. The sequence continues at coordinate 3,186 of JAWVEW010000543.1, forward strand.
ACGTAGTCGCTGGCCCGGAAGGGGGGTGGATAGTTGGCCGGAATCACGGTCATGAGGGCCGCCCGCTTCGCTCGCCGATCTCGCGGGATCTTATCCACGCCGGCCGCGGCGGACGTCTCTCGACTTGCATCCGAACGTCCCGAGCCGGAAAGCTGGCATCGTGACGACGCAGCTGCCGGAGGGTCTGCGCGCGGCGCTGGGCCTGCCGCTGGTCGACGCGGTGCTCTCGCGCCGCTCGCGCCGCGTGGGGCTGGGGATGGCGATGCCCGAGGGGGCGGCGCTCGAGTTCGCCTCGCGCCACGCGCCGCTGCCGCTGAGCGAGTTGGAGGAAGCCTTCCTGGTCTGGGTCGGCACCGGGACCACCGGGCTCGCGTTGGGCGACCTGCCCCGGGACGGGCTCAGCTGGATGCACGGCTGGACCGGACGCTCCTGGCCCTGCTCCTGCAACTCGCACTCCACCGAGCTGCTCTACACCAACGACGCCGGCCTCTACGCGGTGCGCCTGCGCGAGCGACAGCCCGAGGACGGCGCGCTGGCGATGTTCGCCGACCGCTCCCCCGAGGAGACGGTCGAGCTGGCGCTGCGGCTCTTCCGCGAGAGCTCCGTGCGGTTGGAGGAGGGACGGGCCGACCTGCCGCGCGGCGAACCGGGGCTCTTCGGCTTCAACGCCTGGAACGTCAACCAGCCCGGCACGACCCTCTTCGTGCCGGTCACCGACACCACGATCGAGTACCTCACCCTGCTCTACATCTACTTCGACGAGGCCCACCGCTTCACCGTCGTGGACGAGCTCTCGGGCGGCCGCCCCTGCGGGCTCGAGCCCTGGCTGCGCACCGGCCGGATCCGCCGAGACGTCCAGCTCTCGCTGTTCGACCTGGAGCTGCGGGTGCTCACCTCGCTCAACGTGGAGCAGGCCTTCATCTGCCAGAACATGGCCCTGGCCCTGCAGGCCCTGGGCCTCGGCGGCTGGACCTTCACGGGCTTCCTGCCGCACCACCTGCTGGGCGCGGACCCCTCCTGCCGCGGCCTGGGCTTCCGCTTCGTGACCGCCGACGGCGGCCCGCGCGCCCTGCCGAGCCGGGCGCCGGTCGGGCGCGACGGCGTGCTCCAGGCCCTCTGCCCGCCCTATGTCGACGACATGGCGGAGGCGGTGCGCCGCTTCCTGGCCGGTCAGGAAGCAGACCCCGAACGGCCCTATCCCTACCGCACGCCCGACGAGGTGCTGCGCGAGCGCGGGGCCCCCAGCGAGGAGACCACCGAGATCGTGACGGCCTTCTGCAGCTACGTCCACGACACCTACGGGCGGTTCCCGGCCTTCCTCGACCCGATGTTCGTGCGCCTGGTGATCCAGGCCCACCACCTGGACACCGAGTTCTACGACGGCCACTTCCGCGAGGGCGCCTACACGGCCCTGCACCGCGACCACCTGAGGCTCTGGCACCCGGAGGCCGCCACCGGGCCGCCGGCGTGAGCCACCCGGGCATCTTCCTGGCCCGCCCCGAGTCCGTGGGCGAGGGCCGCCGGCTGGCGGTCAAGGACCTGTTCGACACGGCCGGCCTGATCACCACCTACGGCTCGCGCATCTTCGCCTTCAGCGCGCCGGGGGGGACGGCGGAGGCGGTACGGCGGCTGGAGGCCGCGGGCTGGGCGGTGGTCGGGAAGACCAACCTCGACGAGTTCGCCTACGGCGTGATGAGCGAGAACCCGTTCTTCGGCACGGTGCCCAACCCCCGGGCGCCGGGCCGCACCGCCGGCGGGTCGAGTGGCGGCTCCGCGGCCGCGGTCGCCGCCGGGCTGGCGGACGGGGCGCTGGGCACCGACAGCGGCGGGTCGATCCGGATCCCGGCCGCCTGCTGCGGGGTCGTCGGGTTCAAGCCCAGCTTCGGCCTGGTGCCGCTGGCCGGATGCTTCCCGCTCGCCCCCAGCTTCGACCACGGAGGGCCGATCGCGGCGAGCGTCGAGGGCTGCGAGGCGATGATGGCGGCGCTCGCGCCGGGCCCCTGGGGCGAGCCGGTGGCGTCCCTGGAGCAGGTGGTGGTCGGGGTCGCCTGGCTGGACGACTGCGACCCGCTGGTCCGGGCGCGCGTCGCGGCCGCCGCCGAGCGCTTCCCGCGCCGGCGCGAGGTGGACCTGCCGCTGGCCGTCGAGGGCTTCAGCTGGCTCGGCGCCTTCCGCCGCGAGGCGGCCGGCGTGCACGGGCCGCTCTTCGCCGAGCGCGCCGACGACTACGGCGAGGAGTGCCGCTACAAGATCGAGCGCTCGCTCGCCGTCACCGAGGAGGACGCGCTCGAGGGGCGGCGCGGCCGGGCCGCCTACCGGGAGCGCTGCGGCCAGGCGATGGACGGCCTCGACCTGCTGCTCGTGCCGACGCTCGCCCACGTCGCCCCGCCCACGGGGACCCGCCGCCTGAACGGCCAGCACGTGGACACGGCGCTCACGCGCTTCACCTGGCCCTTCAACGGGCTCGGCTGGCCGGCCCTGGCCCTTCCCTGCGGGCCCGCGGAGGACGGCCTTCCCGCGTCGCTCCAGCTCGTCGGCCGTCCGGGCGACGACGCGCTGGTGCTGGCGGTGGGCCGGCGGCTGGAGGCACTGCTGGCCTGAATCAGAGGGCGATCAGGACGCCCTCGTCCGGCGCCAGCGTGAGCGCGTCGCCGTCGATGGCCCCGTCGGGGCGCCCCGGCCGGCTGGAGAGCAGCAGGCGCGCTGCGCCGGGGGCGCCGGAGGCGACCGGCAGCACCCGCTCCTCGGTCGCCAGGTTGACCGCCGCGAGGATCCGGCCGGCCAGGGGTCGCCGCGCGTGAACCCGGCGCCGGCGCCGGCCTCGCCGCCCCCGTCCGCCGGCGCGGCGAGGCCGCCGGCCGCGCCCGCGCCCGGGTCGGTCCCTACCCGCGCCGGCCGTTCCCCTGCCGCCCGCGATCCTCACCCCGACCGGCCTACCCCCGCTCCGCGCGCTCGAGCCGCGCCGGCGCCGGCCGCCGGCCTGGGCCGGGATGGGACGTGAGGCCGTCGTGTGCCTGCGGTCGGAGTGGCCAATTGGCCGCGTGCGGTGCGGCCAATTGTCATTTCCCTGCAAGGCCCGCGAATTCCTCACCCGCGGCGGGACGGCTGTCCGACCGCCGACCCCCTCCCTCGCCCCTTGGCGTCCTTTCGAGGCGCTAGGGTGGCCGCTGGCGTGGCGCCGTCGTTTGCGAGGCGCGCGGCGCGCGGCGGCCGGTATGGCCGACGAGGCGCCGGCGTGGACGCGAGGGGGATTGGGTGAGAGGGGAGGCCGTCATCGTCGACGCCGTCCGCACGCCGGTCGGGCGGCGGAACGGGCGCCTGTCGGAGGTGCACCCGGTCGACCTGGCCGCCGGCGCGCTCGAGGCGCTGGTGCGGCGGAACGACCTCGACCCGGCGGAGGTCGACGACGTCATCCTGGGCTGCTTCGACCAGGTGGACCAGCAGGGGGCGAACGTGGCGCGGCTGGCGGCCCTCGCCGCCGGCTTCCCGGAGACGGTGCCGGGCGTGACGATCGACCGCCAGTGCGGGTCGTCCCAGCAGGCGGTCCACTTCGCCGCCCAGGGCGTGATGGCGGGCGCATACGACCTCGTCATCGCCGGCGGCGTCGAGTCGATGTGCCTAGTGCCCTTCTGGTCCAACATCCGCGAGCCGGGCCGCGCCTACGGCCGGCGTTTCCGCGAGCGCTACGGCCTGGCGGACGGGGAGTTCATCAACCAGGGCCTCTCGGCCGAGATGGTGGCCGACCGCTTCGAGCTCGAGCGCGAGGAGATGGACGCGCTGGCGGTCGAGTCGCACCGGCGGGCCGCGCGCGCG
>JAWVEW010000544.1:0-3453 GCA_033856495.1 Miltoncostaeaceae bacterium
AGGAGATGGACGCCGCGCCGGCCGCGCTCGACCTCATCGCGCGCGCCGCCGACGGCTCCTACCGCGACGCCCTCGGGCTGCTGGAGCAGATCGCCACCTTCGCCGGCGGCCGGGTGGAGGTGGCCGACGTCCTGGACCTGCTGGGCGCCGTCGACCGCGAGAGCATCTTCGAGCTGGTGGAGCTGATGGCGGGCGGGAACGCGGGCGGGGCCTTCGAGCTGCTGGAGACCACGCTCGACGCCGGCGCCGACCCCGAGCAGCTGATGCGGGCCCTCGTGTCGCACCTGCGCTTCGCCTGCCTGCTCCAGCAGGGCGCCCACCCGCGGGACGAGTGGGCGCTCGCCCCGGAGGAGCTCGACCGCCTGCGCGCCCAGGCCGGCCAGCTGCCGGCGGCCCAGGTGGTGCGGGCGCTGGACCTGCTGGCAGACGCCCAGGTGCGCATCCGCCACGGCGGCGCGGACCCGCGCCTGCAGCTCGAGCTCGCCGCGGCCAAGCTCGGCCGCCCGGCGCTCGACCCGGGCACGGCCGCCCTCGCGGCCCGCCTGGAGCGGCTCGAGCGCGGCGCCGGCCCGGTCGAGGCGCCCCCGCCGCCCCCGCCGGCCGCGGCCCCTCCACCGCGGCCCTCGCAGGACGCCGATCCCCCGCGGCCCGCCAGGGCCGCTTCCCCTCCGCCCGCGCCGCCGGCGCCCGCCGAGCCGGCGCCGACGGACGGGCCGGCGCCCCCCGCAGCCGATCTCGACCATCTGGAGCGGCTCTGGCCCCAGGTCGTCGCCACGCTCGAGCACGAGGCGCCCCACCTGCACGGCTTCCTGACGGGCTCGCGGGTGATCGGGGTGGAGAACGGGGAGATCACGGTCGCGGTCGCCGGCGCGGTCAGCGCCCGCATGCTCGGCCAGCCGGACGACCGCCGGCGCGTGGAGGGCGCGCTCGCGGCGCTGGCGGGCGGGGCGTTCGGCCTGAGATTCGAGGTGGGCGCCGCTGGGCCGGCGCCGGCCGCCACGGCGGCCGAGCCCGACGAGGACCGGGAGAGGAAGCTCATCGCGGAGATCAAGTCCGCGTTCAACGCAGTCGAGGAGCGCGACGCCTGACCCCTCGGGGGTCGGGCAGGAGCGCCGGGAAGGGGAACCCGCCGTGGCTCAGAGGATGGACCCGAACAAGATGCTCAAGCAGATGCAGAAGATGCAGCAGGACATGGCGCGGGTTCAGGAGGAGCTCGCCCAGGAGTCGGTCACCGCGTCGGCCGGAGGCGGCGCCGTGACCGCGCGCGTGAGCGGCGGCCTGGAGCTGCTGGAGATCACGATCGCACCGGAGGCGGTCGACCCGGAGGACGTCGAGCTGCTCCAGGACACGATCGTGGCCGCGGTCAACGAGGCGATGCGCGCCGCGCAGGAGTTGGCCAACAAGCGCATCGGATCCGTCGCCGGCGGACTTTCCGGGCTCGGCCTGCCCGGGCTCTAGGGGCGGCCCGCGTGGCATCGGTGCTCCCGCCGTCGGTCGAGCGGCTCGTGACCGAGCTGGCGCGGCTGCCCGGGATCGGCTCCCGCAGTGCCCAGCGGCTCGCCTTCCACCTGATGAAGGCGACGCCCGAGCGCGCCCGCGGGCTGGCCGAGGCCATCGTCGAGGTCAAGGAGCGGCTCCGCCCCTGCGAGCGCTGCTACAGCTTCGCGGAGGAGCCGCTCTGCGGGATCTGCGCCGATCCCCGCCGCGACCCCACGCTGCTCTGCGCGGTGGAGGAGCCCTCGGCGATCCTGTCGATCGAGCGCACGCGCGAGTTCCGCGGCCGCTACCACGTCCTCGGCGGGGCGCTCTCCCCGATCGACGGCATCGACCCGGAGCACCTGCGCTTCGACGAGCTGGTGCGGCGGATCGACGAGGATGGCGTGCAGGAGCTGGTCATCGCCACCAACCCGACGATGGTCGGCGAGGCGACCGCGCTCTACCTGGCCGACCTGGTGCGCGGACGCGTGCGCGTGACCCGGCTCGCCAGCGGCCTGCCGGTGGGCGCCGACCTCGAGCACGCCGACGAGCTGACGCTCGGCCGCGCGCTCCTGGGCCGCCGGGACATCTGATGGACCGGCCACGTTGGTGGTTGGCCCACCAGCGAGGCCCGCCGACCGGCCCGCGCGGCTCGTCTCAGGGGGCCTCGGTACACTTCCGCGGGGAGGTGGGACGCCCGTGAGCCTGAGGGTCATGAAGTTCGGCGGCAGCTCGGTCGCCGACGCCGATCGGATCAAGAACGTCGCCCGCCGGATCGCCGAGGCGCGTGAGCTGGGGGACGGCGTGGCGGTCGTGGTGTCCGCGCGCGGCAAGACGACCGACGGCCTGATCGCGCTCGCGAACGAGATCTCGGCGCGCCCCAACCCGCGCGAGATGGACATGCTGCTCTCCACCGGCGAACGCATCTCCTGCGCGCTGATGGCGATGGCGCTGCACGACCTGGGTCACGACGCCGTCTCCTTCACGGGGTCGCAGGCGGGCATCGTGACCGACACGGCGCACACCAAGGCGAAGATCGTGGAGATCCGCGCCGACCGGGTGCGCGAGGCCCTCGACGGCGGCTACATCGCGCTTGTCGCCGGTTTCCAGGGGGTGTCGACCGCCCGCGACGTCACCACCCTCGGTCGCGGCGGCAGCGACACCACCGCGGTCGCGCTCGCGGCGGCCCTCAGCGCCGACGTCTGCGAGATCTACACGGACGTCTCCGGCGTCTACACCGCCGACCCGCGGATCGAGCCGGACGCGCGGAAGCTGCCGCTGGTGAGCCACGAGGAGATGCTGGAGATGGCCGCCTCCGGCTCGAAGGTGCTGGTCCTGCGCTCGGTCGAGTTCGCCCGCAACTACGACGTCCCGCTGCACGTCCGCTCCTCGTTCCTCGAGGAGGAGGGCACCTGGATCACGAAGGAGACGCCCGCCATGGAGAAGGCCATCGTGTCCGCCATCGCCCACAAGAGCGACGAGGCCAAGATCACCGTGGCCGGGATCCGGGACCAGCCGGGCGTGGCCGCGCTGATCTTCACCGCCCTCGCCGACGCGATGATCAACGTCGACACGATCATCCAGAACGTGAGCGAGCACGGAGTCACCGACCTCTCCTTCACGGTGCCGCTGCCCGAGCTGCGACCGGCGCTCGAGTCGCTCGCCGGGCTGCAGGAGCGGCTCTCCTACCGGCACGTCACCGCCGACGACCAGATCGGCAAGGTCACGCTGATCGGGGCCGGTATGAAGTCGGAGCCGGGCGTCGCCGCCAAGATGTTCCGGACGCTCGCCGAGCAGGACATCAACATCCAGATGATCGACACCTCGACGATCCGGATCACGGTCGTGATCGACCGGCGCGAGGTCGATCGCGCGGTGCGGAGCCTTCACGAGGCGTTCGACCTCGGCAGCGAGGCGGCGCGCCGGGCGCATGTTTAGGGTCGCCGTCGCCGGCGCCACCGGCGCCGTCGGCTCGAC
>JAWVEW010000545.1:0-11171 GCA_033856495.1 Miltoncostaeaceae bacterium
TGGAGCGCCTGGGGTACGCCGCGGCGCGCCGCTGCGCGACCCTGGAGCCGATCCCGCTCGAGCAGCGTCACGTGGGCGAAGTGACGGCTCAGCACCTCCGCGCAGACGAGGCCGGCGACGCCGCCGCCGATGACCAGGGCGTGAGCTCGCCCCCGGCCGTCGACCGCCTGCCGCCCCTCCCCGGTGCCGTTCAACGCGCTCCCCTCGCTGGTGGCGCGAGGGTAGGAGCGCCCGCTCCTCCGGGCCAGTCCGACTTTGGGACCAAAGCGGTGCAGATCCTGGACCGCGGCATCGCCATGGAACAGAGTGCAGCGCATGCGCGGCTATGGGCAGTACTGTCCCGTGGCGGTCGCCGCGGAGCTTCTCGCCGACCGCTGGACGCTGCTGATCGTGCGCGAGCTGATGGTCGGCTCCCATCGGTTCAACGAGATCGAACGCGGCCTGCCGCGGATCTCGCGCTCGCTGCTTGCGGGACGGCTGCGTCAGATGGAGCGCGCCCGCCTGGTGGAGCGCCGGCCGTTGGCGACGGGGAGCGGATCGGGGTACCACCTCACCCCGGCCGGCGAGGACCTCAAGCCGCTCATCCGGCAGCTGGGCTACTGGGCGGTGCGCTGGGCGTTCGCCGACCCGCGCGACGACCAGATCGACGGCGGCCTGGTGCTGTGGTGGCTGCGGCTGGCCGTCCGCCGGGACGAGGTTCCGGCGGGACGCACCGTGATCCGCTTCAGGCTCACGGGGGTGAAGCCGGCACGAGCCTGGCTGGTGATGACGCCCGACGAGGCCTCTGTCTGCGTGCGCCCGCCCGGATTCCCGGACGACCTGGCGGTGACCGCCGACAACCGAGCGCTCCACCGCGTCTTCCTCGGGCGGACGACCCTCGGCCAGGCGATGGCGGACGGGCTCGTGCAGGTCGAGGGCCCGCCCATGCTCGTCAGGGACCTCCCGCGCTGGTTCTCCTGGAGTCCCTACGCCACCGAGGTGGCCAGTCGGGCACGCCCTGGGACGACGCCGTCGCCGGGACTCGCGCCCGAGTCTCGCTGACGCCGGGACCCCGCCCCGTGACCCCCCGCCCCCCGGCGGCGGATGCCTGGCGAACCCGCAGGGACCCCCCCACCCCATCGGTCTAGACGTTTTGCCGGCCGTTCGGGGGGCGAGGACAGCCGCTGCGGGCCTCATGATGTGGCTCAGAATCCGACTCGTCACAGGAGGGGAGCGCGATGCGCACCACCGCCTGCACGCTCAGCGACGCACAGCTCGATACCCTCGCCGACCTGGACCGCTCGGGCCAGCGCCCGGAGCTGCTCGCATGGCTCGGGGCCGAGGACGAGCAGCGCTACCCGCTGGTGGCATTCAAGGGACCGGCCGGCGCGACGCTCACGGGACTCCTCCTCCCGACGGGCGCCTTCGACGCCTCCACGCTCGGCGTGCTGCCCGGCTGCCCTGACACCTACGAGCACGCGGACGAGGGCGCCACGGCCGCCTAGCCGCGCCGCGCCGTCGGCCGGACCGTGTCGTCACGACCGGGCCGGCAGCGTCCTCCCCACGTACTCCTGGATCGCGGTCCGCGCCTCCGGGCTCTGCCACAGCGCCGCCGCCTCCGCGTCCACGGGCGGGCTGACGCGCTCGATGCGCTCGAGCACGGGCGCCCACAGCTGCGACTTGGCGTGCCCGAACACCGCGGGCCGGATGGCGGCCATCCGCTCGGCCCGGGCGATCGCCTCCTCCAGCAGGCGATCGGGCTCCACCAGCTCGTCCACCAGGCCCCGGCGCAGCGACTCCTGCGGCTCGAAGGTGCCGCCGCCGAGCACCAGTTGGGCGAGCCCGCGGCCCCCCGTGACGTGGCGCATGACCTCGATGCCCACCGCCGGGAAGGCGACCCCGACGAGCAGCTCGGGGATGCCCATGCGGCCCTTGCCGGCCGCCATCAGCCGCAGGTCGGCGGTCTCCGCGATGATGCAGCCGCCGGCGATCGCGTGGCCGTTCACGGCGGCCACGACGGGGCGGGGGAACCGCAGCAGGTCGCCCAGCACGCCGACCAGCGCCGGCAGCAGCCCCGCGACGTAGGCGTCGCCGCCCTCCACCACCCGGAAGAGGTCCACGCCGGCCGAGAACGCCGACCCCGCGCCGGTCAGGACCACGGCGCCGGGCGCGTGCGCCAGCGGCGCCAGCTCCTGGCGCAGGGCGAGCAGCAGCTCGGTGTCGAGGGCGTTGACCTTCCCGTGGGCCAACCGCAGGACGGTCACCGCGCCGTGGCGCTCGACCTCGATCATGACGTGCCTCCCTGGTGGTGCGGCGACGGTCGGGGGCGGCCGACCGTCGCCGATACTAGGGAGGGCTAGCCCTCGGAGCCGCTCGCTGCCCGAGCCGGCCGGCGGCGTGGGCGGCGATGGCCGGTCCAGCGCGCCCGCCGCCGGGGGATCCACGCGGGTGCGTCCGGGGGCCCCGCGGAGAGCGGCGCCCGAAGCTCCGCCCAGGCCGCCCACGACTCGGCCCAGCGCCGCTCCTCGATCGCCGCCACAAGCTCTGGCAGCCGCCGCACGTCGGGGGCCCGCGGCGCGGAGTCCGCGCCGGCCGGATCCTGGAGGCCGAGACCGAGATGGCTGGGGGTCACCGTGCGACTCCTCCCTCTCGTCGCCCGCGCGGGGGCAGGCGCGGGCGACACGCACCGTGGGGCGCGATGGCGGCAGGACGATCTGCGGGGCCCGCCAGGGCCTCGCTCTGGTCTGGCCGGGCGGCGGGATCTACGACCCGTCGCCCGCAACCGGGGGCACGCGCAGCAAGCTATGCGGGCGGCTCGGACGCTCGCAACTGTCCAGACGCCCCGGAAGAATGCTCCGTGCGGCATTGTGGGACGGCCGCCGGCGCAGGATTTTTGCGCTCCGCGCAGGCGCTCTTCGGGCCTTGGGCGCGCTCGACGCACTTTCGCGCCGCCGCCCGCCCTCCCGTCCCGCCGCACCGGCACCCGCGGCAGCGGCGATGATCACCCCGATGCCGCCCGCCAGGCGCCACGCGGATCCTGCCGCCCGCCCCCCGGAGCGCCCCTGATGCGGGCGATCGTCGCGCGCGCCGCCGGCGGCCCCGAGGTGCTCGAGCTCGCGGAGCTGCCGGACCCGGCGCCCGGCCCGGGCGAGGTCCTCCTGCGGGTGCGGGCCACCGCGGTGAACCGGGCCGACCTCCTCCAGCGCCAGGGTCGCTACCCGCCGCCCCCGGGGGCGAGCGAGGTGCTCGGCATGGAGGCCGCGGGCGAGGTGGCGGAGCTCGGCGAGGGGGTCCAGGGCTGGGCGCCCGGGGACCGGGTCATGGCGCTGCTCGCCGGCGGTGGCTACGCGGAGCTCGTCGCCGTGCCGGCCGGCCAGCTGATGCCCGTTCCCGAGGGGATGAGCTGGGAGGAGGCCGCCGCCGTCCCCGAGGTCTTCCTCACCGCCTGGCAGGGGCTGCGCCGCATGGGCGGGCTGGCGGAGGGCGAGACCGCGCTCGTGCACTCGGTGGCCAGCGGCGTCGGCACCGCGGCGGTCCAGGTCGCGCGGGAGCTGGGCGCCCGCTGCATCGGCACCTCCCGCCGGGAGGAGCGGCTCCAGCTGCCGCGCCGGCTCGGCGCCGTCGGCGTCGTCGCCAGGGACGGGCGCTTCGCCGCGGCCGTGCGGGAGGCCACCGCAGGCCACGGGGCGGACGTGGTGCTCGACCTGGTGGGGGCCAGCTACTGGGCCGAGAACGTGGCCGCGCTGGCGCGCCTGGGCCGCATCGTGCTCGTGGGCCTGGTCGGCGGCACCCGCACGGAGGTGGACCTCGCGGCGCTCTTCCCCCTCCAGGCGACGATCCGGGCCGGCACGCTGCGGGGCCGCACATTGCATGAGAAGGCCGAGATCGTCGGCGACTTCGCCGCCTGGGGCCTGCCCCGGCTCGCCGACGGGCGGCTGCGGCCGATCGTCCACGCGGTCCTCCCGCTGGCGGAAGCGGCCGAGGCCCACCGCCTCGTGCAGGCCGACGAGGCGGTGGGCAAGGTCGTGCTGCTCGTCGACGGCTGATCGCCAGCCGCCGACGCACCGCTCGGTCCTATCGGACCCAGAGGGTCTCGCGCACCGGAGAGGGGAGGCGGACGAGAGGACAGGCGCGAGTGACGATCTCCATGACAGGCTCCTTCGATGACTGCCGGCGGCTCGGGTGTCCGCCGATCTGCATGTATTACGCCTCGCAGCCGACACCGGATCATCGTTAAGTGACATAAAACCGGCATGTGATCCAACAGGCCGCCGGCCTCGTATATATGGCGAATTGTGAGAGCGGTCGTCATGCGTGGGAGAGGTGAGGCGAATGCCACGAACGGTACTGATCGTCGCCGCGGCCGCGGTCGCGGCGCTCGGCGCGGCGCAGGCCCTGGCGGGCCCCGTGCGGGGCAGCCGCGCCGCACCGATCCGGTCCCAGGCGGTGCCAGACCGCGGTTTCCTGCCTGCCCGCGTCGTGGTACGGCCCGGCGCCCGCGTCTTCTTCCGAAACGCCGACCGCCTGCTCCACACGGCGACGGCGCTCACGCTGGTCCGCGGCAGGCCGGCGTTCAGCTCGGGCAAGGCCACCCGCGGCGGCTTCAGCGTGATCGCCCCAGGCCGGCCCGGGGTCTACCGGTACATCTGCGTCGTCCACGGCTTCATGCAGGGGACCCTGGTGGTGCGCCGACCGGGGTGAGTGTGAGTACGCTGGGCCGCTCATGTCCCGCCCCTCGCGTCGCCTCGCCGCCCTCGCGCTGATCGCAGCCGGCGCCGGCGGCATCCCGACCGGCGTCGCGTTTGCGGCGCCGTCGCCGCTCGAGCGGGAGGTGGGCCGCATCGCGGCCGCCGTCGAGCGCATCCGGGGGCTCGATTTCCGCAGGCCGGTCAGGCCGGTGTTCCTCACCGGCGGCCCCTTCGCAGCCCGCGTCAGCGCGGTGGTGCTGCGCGAGTACCGCCCGCGCGACGCCGATGCCGACGAGCGGGCGCTGGCGGCGCTCGGCGCGATCCCCCCGCAGACCGACCTGCGCGCCCTCGAGTCGACCGCCGTGACGGACCAGGTGGCGGGCTTCTACGACAGCCGGACGAAGGCGCTGGTGGTGCGGGTGGGGCAGGCCGGCGACCTCGACTCGCTCGCACGGATCGTCCTCGCCCACGAGCTCGACCACGCCCTGACCGACCAGGCGCTGGGACTGCCCAAGGATCCCACCGCGCTCCTGGCCACCGACGCGCAGACGGCGGCGAGCGGCCTGGTGGAGGGCGACGCGACGGTGACGATGGTGGTCTACGGCCTCGGCCTCGGCGCGAGCGCCATCACGACCCCGCCCGACGCGGGGACCCTCGGCGGGCCCACCGCCGCCGCGCTGCCGTCGTTCCTGCGCCAGCAGCTGGTCTTCCCCTACCTGGACGGCTCGATCTTCGTGAACGCGCTGCGCGGCCGCGGCGGCTGGCGGCGGGTCAACGCCGCCTACCGGGCCCTGCCCACGACGTCCGCCCAGATCCTCTTTCCGACCCGCTACCTGAGGGGCGAGGGCGCGGTCGCCCCCACCCCGCTCGGGCGCCTGCCCCGCCCCTGGCGGCGTGCGCGCGTCCAGACCTTCGGCGCGGCGCACCTGCTGTGGCTGCTCAGCGCGCCGGGCGGGCAGCGCGCCCGCAGCCTCGAGGATCCCCGCGGCAGCGCTGCGGCCTGGGCCGGCGGGACGCTGGCGCTCTGGACGAGCGGACCCCGCAGCGCCGTCGGGCTCGCCCTCGTGCAGCGCCGGGGCGCGCGCGGGCTGTGCGCCTCCGTGGCGACCTGGTACCGGCGCGCCTTCCCCGACGCCGCGCCGGCCGGCCGCCGCGCGGACGAGCGCCTGGCCCTGCGCGGGTCGCGCCAGAGCGCGGTGCTCACGTGCCGGGGGGCGCAGGTGAGGCTCGGCGTGGGGCCGGAACTCACCGCTGCACGGAGGCTGGTCCGGGTGCCGTGAGGGCTCACCGCTCGCCGTAAGGTCAAGACGACGGGGGTCTCGGCGACGCGCTGACCGATATTGGACGGGCCGTACCCCGTCGGCTCTCATGGGAGGGGCGTTGCACTCTCCCAGCTCGATACCCGTCTCGCCGGGCCCCTTCCGTGCTCGTTCACGGGCGCGGGGCAGCCCGGCAGACGTGAGGGCCGCGACGTGGACGAGGCGATCGCGGGTGAGCCTGCCGGCGAGGCCGAAAGTAGGGGCGGCCGGTGCCGGGCCCGCGCGGCCAGCGGCGTGTCGGGCGCCGCCGGCCGACGGAGGCGGGTCTCGTCCCGCCCGATCGACGCGTCGAGATGCGCTAGGGTAGCGTCGCTCGGCTCGATTCCCGCGGCTCACCCATAAGGGCGCGCCGAGCACGCAGGACGAGCCGCCCCAGACCCCGGCGGCCTCCACCCAGGAGGCGCGCGTGCGCGGGCATGGCGGAACGCAGCCCCTCTCCCGTCCGGGGCCGCGAGAGCTGCTCGACAGCAATCTGGCCGTGTCGTCGGTCCTGGCGCAGGGGTTGGCGGCCGACGAGTGCCTGCCCCTCGTCCTCGCCGCGCTGCAGCCGCTGGGGTGGACCTTCGGGGCGATCTGGCAGCCGACCGCCGGCGGCGGCGCATTGCGCTGATCCGCGACGTGGAGCGCCGAGGGCGCCCCGCACGAGCCCTTCCGGGCCGCCACCGAGGCCGTCGCGCTGTCGCTGGGAAGCGATCTGCCGGGACGCGTCTGGCTGACCCGCGCGCCCGTCGTGATCGCCGACGTCCGCACGGAGCCGTGCCTGCCCCGAGCCGGGCCCGCGCGCCGGTCCGGCCTCCGGGGAGCAGCCGGCCTGCCCCTCGTCTGGGCGGGCAGGTTCACGGGCGCGCTGGAGGTGCTCTCGCCGGAGCCGATCGGGCCCGACGAGCCAGCGGTCGCCGCGCTCGCATCGGTCGCGTCGCAGCTGGCCCAGTTCCTGGCTCTCACCGAAGCCGAGGCGCGCTTCCAGGCGATCTCCGGTTCCGCGGGCGAGGCGATCGTCCTCGCGGACGGGGCGGACGCCATCACCTTCTGGAGCCCCGGGGCGGAGCGCATCTTCGGCTACGGGCAGCGGGAGGCGCTCGGACAGCCGCTGCTCGCGCTCGTGCCGGTGCGCGACCGGGAGGGGTACGCGGCCGCGATGGAGGGCCTGCAGACGGATCCCGAGCATCCGCCCGCCGCCTCGATCGAGTTCACCGGACGTCGCCGGAGCGGTGAGGAGTTCCCGGGCGAGGTGAGCGTGGCCTCCTGGAGACGGGGCCGCCAGACCATCTCGGCCGTGATCATCCGCGACATCTCCGATCGGCGCGGCGTGGAGCAGGCGCTGAGGGCCAGCGAAGGGCGCTACCGGATCGCCGTGTCGGCCATGGCGGAGGGCGTCCTGCTGATCGCCCGCGACGGGACCGTCGCGACGTGCAACGAGAGCGCCGAGCGCATCCTCGGACGATCCGTCGACCAGATCGTCGGCCGGCCGGCGGTCGATCCGGCGTGGCGGACCGTGCGGGCGGACGGGGAGCCGCTGCCGGCGGAGGAGCACCCGCTGACGGTGGCGATCCTGACCGACGAGCTGCGCTCGGACGTCGAGCTGGGGATCCACCATCCGGACGGCACACGGCGCTGGATCTCGATGAGCACACGACCCCTGCGCCGGGTCGGCGAGCGCGAGCTCTACGTCGCCCTGGCCAGCTTCGCGGACATCACGGAACGCCGGCTCGCCGACGAGGTGATCCGCCGCCAGCGCGATTACGCCGCGGCGCTGGTGGAGTCGATGCAGGACGGCCTCACGCTGCTCTCGCCGGGGGCCGAGGTACTGGAGGTGAGCCCCAGCTTCTGCCGCATGACCGGCTTCGCGCGCGCAGAGCTGCTGGGCGCTCGGCCGCCCTACCCCTACTGGCCCGAGGCCGAGCCGGCCGGGCTCCAGCGCGGCTTCCGGCGCATCACCGAGGAGGGCGGGGCGGAGTGGGACCTCCAGCTCCGCCGCCGGGACGGAAGCCGCTTCCCGACGATCCTCAACGGATCGGTCGTGCGCGGCGCCGACGGCGCCGTGGTGGGCTTCCTCGCAACGGTCAAGGACGTCACCGAGCGCAAGCGCGACGAGCAGCGGCTGCGGCGCAGCGAGGCCGAGCAGGCGGCGCTGCGCCGGGTTGCGACGTCCGTGGCCGTGGAGCCCGATCCGCGCGCGACCTTCGCCCTCGTCGCGGCGGAGGTGGCAGGGCTGCTGGGCGCGGAGGCGGGGATGGTCGCGCGCTTCGACGGGGACACGGCCGTTCCGGTGGGCTGGTGGGGCGCCCACCAGAGCGACATCAGGGTCACCTTCCCGCTGCGGGGGTCGGGCGCGCTCGCGCAGGTGCGGCGAACGGGCCGGCCGGCGCAGGTGTCGAGCTACGAGGAACTGGACGACGATCCGGTGGCCCGGGTCGCCCGCGCCTCGGCCTACCGCAGCAGCGTCGCCGCGCCCATTCGCGTCGGCGGCCTTCTGTGGGGAGCGATACTCGCGGCCACCACTCGGCCCCGGCCGATGAGCGCCGACGCAGAGCCGCGGCTGGTCCAGTTCGCCGAGCTGGTCTCGCTGGCCCTGGCCAGCGCCGACGCCCGGGAAGGGCTGAGCCTGGCCAAGCGCCGCATGGAGCTGATCCTGGGAGCGGCGGGAGAGGCCGTCTGCGGCATCGACGCCGAGGGCCTCACCACCTTCGCCAATCCCGCGGCGGCGCGGATCACCGGCTACGACGTCGGCGAGCTCGTTGGCCGGCGGCTGCACGACCTCATCCACCATACGACGCCGGAGGGGCAGCCCATCACCTGGGAGGACTGCGTCCTGCGTGCCGCGGCGATCCAGGACACCGAGCGCCGGACGGTCGAGACGACCTACCTTCGCAAGGACGGCACCAGCTTCCCGGCCGAGGTGACCAGAACGCCGATCGAGGAGGACGGCCGCACCACCGGAGCGGTGGTGGTGTTCCGCGACGTCAGCGACCGGCACGCGATCGAGCGCATGAAGGACGAGTTCACCTCGGTGGTCAGCCACGAGCTGGGGACGCCGCTCACCTCGATCCGAGGCTCGCTGGGGCTCCTGGCCGGCGGCGTCCTCGGCGCCCTCCCGCAGCGCGCCCAGCACATGGTGGTCTTCGCGGTCGCCAACACCGACCGGCTCGTGCGCCTCATCAACGACATCCTCGACATCGAGAGGATGGAGTCGGGCACGGAGGTGATGGAGCGGGAGGAATGCCAGCTCTCGGACCTCATCGTGCAGGCCGTCGAGGTGATGCAGGCGATGGCCGACGCCGCGGGGGTCGCGGTCGAGGCGGCGTCCTGCCGGGCCACGCTGTGGGCGGATCCGGATCGCATCGTCCAGACCCTCACCAACCTCCTCAGCAATGCGGTGAAGTTCTCGTCTGCGGGGGGCACGGTGCGGGTGAGCTGCGATCGCGCCGGGGACGAGGTGCTGCTGCGGGTCACCGACGAGGGCCGCGGCATCCCGCCCAACCGGCTGGAGACGATCTTCGGGCGCTTCCAGCAGGTGGACGCCTCCGACTCGCGACAGCGGGGGGGCACCGGCCTCGGACTCGCCATCTGCCGCGGCATCGTGGAGCAGCACGGCGGCCGGATCTGGGTGGAGAGCGTCGTCGGCCGGGGAAGCACCTTCTCCGTGAGCCTGCCGGCGATGCGACCGCCCGCGGCGGCGGCGGCGAGCGGCGGCACGGGCGGGCCGACGATCCTGGTCTGCGACAGGGACGTCGGGGCGCTGAGGGGCGTGGAGGCGATGCTCGGCGAGCGCGGCTACCGGGTGATCGGCGTCACCAGCGGCCAGGAGGCGTTGGCCAGGGCGCTCGCGGAGCGGCCGGCGGCCGTCCTCCTCGACCAGCTCACGCCGGCTCTCGACGGCGGGGAGACCGCGGCGGCCTTGAGCACCCGGAGACGCGCGACATCCCGATCGTGATGATGAGCGCGGGCGATCCGGCCGCCCTCCTCCGCAGCGTCGAGCGAGCGCTGGCGTCGCGTGCCGGGCCGCGCCGGGCGCTGGTCGTGGAGGACGACCCCGACCTGGCGCGCATCCTCACCACGATCCTCGCCGCGCGCGGTCTCGAGACCCGCCACGCGGGCAGCGCGCGCGACGCGATCCGGATGAGCGAGGCGCTGCCGCCGGACGTGGTCGTGCTGGACCTCGGCCTGCCCGACCTCGACGGGCTGGAGGTGGTGGACTGGCTCAGCCGCCAGGGCCACCTGGCCAGGATCCCGGTCGCCGTCTACACGGCGCACGACCCCAGCCGCGAGGAGCGGCAGCGGCTGCGAGGGTGCGGCGCGGAGGTCTTCATCAAGGGGCGGGTGTCTCCGGAGGCGCTCGTCGAGCGCGCGCTGGAGATGATCGGCCGGGTGGCCGCCGCCTCCGGCGCCGGCGGGAAGGTCGGGCATGGCGCCTAGACGGATCCTCGTCGTCGACGACGAGGAGCACATCCGCGAGGTCGCGCAGGTGGCCCTCGAGCTGGTGGGCGGCTACGACGTGCTCACCGCCGCCTGCGGCGCCGAAGGCCTGGTCCAGGCGGCCGACGAACGGCCGGACGCGATCCTGCTCGACGTGATGATGCCGGACATGGACGGGCCGACGGCGTTCGAGCGCCTTCGCGCCGACCCGCGCACGCGCGACATCCCGGTCATCCTCCTGACCGCCAAGGTCCAGGCGGCCGACCGCCGCCGGTTCGGCGAGCTGGGCGTCACGGCCGTGATCGCCAAGCCCTTCGACCCGATGCGGCTGGCCGACGAGGTGGCCCAGGTACTCGGATGGACGTGACCCCGCAGGCTGCCACCGCGCTCGTCGCGCTCGCCCCGCTCGTGCTGGTCGGAGGCGGGCACGCCGACCTGGCCGCATGGCTGGGAGGACGCCTGGGGGGCGCCACGGTCCGGGCTGCGGCCAACGGGCGCGAGGTCCTCGAGCAGATGGCGGACGGTCCACCGGCGCTCCTGGTGCTGGACGGCGCCCTCGGCGGCCCCGGCGTGGAGGAGGTGCTGCGCCGGGCGCGTGACGACACGGCGCTCGCCACCGTCGGCGTCGTGTGCTGCGTCGAGCCGGACGCCGACCGGGATCGCCTTCGAGCGCTGGTCGAGGACCTCGGCGTGCAGCGGCTGCTCTTCCATCCCCTCGACCGGGAGGAGCTCGCGCGGGCGGCCGCCGCGCTCGTGGGCCTGCCGGCCC